>DAIDKM010000032.1 GCA_027450045.1 Paludibacter sp.
GGTTACATACTATTTACAAACACATTAATCTATAGTACGAATCAATTCTATCGTTTTCGGCAACATCTGGGGAAAAGTTGGTGACTTGATGGCTAACGTCATGAAGAGCGGCATAGGATGTTCTGCCATTTGGATGGAATAATTTGAGCGACGTGAAGACTACAAGTGCAGCATGAGCACATATCAGTCATGAGGCAAATCAATCATGTGGAAACGTACGGATGACTTCTCTATGATAGATAAACGAACAAAGTTTTTGTAGAAGCTGTTTTTTGATAAAGAGAGAGGGAAAAAAGTGCGGACGACGGGACTCGAACCCACACGCCTTTCGGTACCAGATCCTAAGTCTGGCGCGGCTACCAATTACGCCACGTCCGCATTTTGAGCTGCAAAGGTATTGCTTTTTTGTCAAACAAAAAAAGCCGCTTCGGCAAATTGAGAGAAAACTCCTAATTGATAGGGTTTGAGTGTCGGTATTCTTTGTAATCTGCCGTGTCTCGCGACAACCCGAAGGTGCAGCCCGCCATTGAATATCTAAACTTGTCTCAGGACTAAAATTCTGTTGAGTTTTCCAGTTGTCCGAAGCGACTTTCTATTGACAAAGATAATTCATAATTGCCGAAAGTGAAACTTTTTTTGATGATGTTGCCGCTTTTGTCCTTTGTTTACCTGCTTTCGTTGGTGGTTTTGATGTCTTTTATCAGGAGCTGAATGGTGGTATTTCCATTAAACGTGTTTTCTTCCAACGTGTAACAGATGTCTAAAGGATTCATGGCTTTCAGGTCGTCATTAAACTCTCCCATCCGAAAAGCAATGCCATTCATCACGTTTTCGGAACTGGCATCTACCAATTCCATCTTGATGTGTTCTTGTTCCTTCCCTACCAACCGGCTTGTCCCATAGTCGAATACTCTTCTTGTACAAAAAACAGGCTTCATGTTCTCCGGTCCATAAGGGCTGAATTGTCTGAGGACACGGAAAAACTTCGGCGTGATTTCTTTGAAATCAATTACGCCGTCTATGTCTAATTGGGGTTGAAGTTGCTCTTCAGTAATGGTTTCGGATACGAATGTTTCAAACCGTTGTCTGAACGCTTCTAAATTGCTTTCTTTCATCGACAGCCCGGCGGCATACATGTGTCCGCCAAAAGTTTCGAGTAAATCGCGGCACCCTTCGATCGCTTTGTAAATGTCATACCCGGGTACTGAGCGCGCCGATCCGGTGACTAAGCCGTTGGAGAGCGTCAGCACAATGGAAGGTCGGTAAAAAAGCTCCGTCAGTCTGGAGGCAACGATACCGATGACTCCTTTGTGCCATGCCTCTTGATAGACAACAATGGATTTCTTCTCGCTGAAACCTTCTAAGTTATTGAGAAATTGAGAGGCTTCTTCTGTAATCGATTTGTCCAGATCTTTGCGCGTTTCGTTGTATTGATTCAGGCAATCACATTTTTCGGTTGCAAAAGTTTCATCGCGTGCAACTAACAGGTCGACAGCTTCTCGTGCCGATTGAATACGACCGGAAGCATTGATGCGTGGCCCTATTTTGAAAACAATATCGCTGATACTGATCTCCTTGTCGCTGAGAGCACAAAGGTTGATGATGGATTTGAGTCCTAAATTGGGATTCGTGCTTAACTTTTTTAGCCCGAAGTGAGCTAAGACACGGTTTTCTCCGGTGATGGGAACAATATCCGAGGCAATGCTCACCGCCACGTAATCCATTAGTTGATAGACTGAAGAAAGATCAATCTGATTGTTCATAGCCAATGCTTGCATCAACTTGAATCCCACACCGCATCCTGATAGATGCTGGTATGGATACGTCGAGTCAACGCGTTTTGGGTCGAGCACTGCAATGGCATCGGGTAGTTTTACGTCAGGCATATGGTGATCGCAGATAATAAAATCCACGTTCAGGGTCTTCGCATACGTTATTTTTTCTACTGCCTTGATGCCGCAATCGAGTGCAATGACTAATGAAAATCCATTTTCGGCGGCATAATCGATTCCTTTGTACGAAATGCCATACCCTTCCGTGTAGCGATCGGGCAAATAATAATCGAGGTTGGAAGTGAACTGTTGCAGGTATTTATAAACCAATGCAACGGCTGTGGTGCCATCTACATCGTAATCGCCATAAATCAAAATCTTTTCTTTCCTTCCCAAAGCCATATTCAGCCGTTCTATGGCTTTATCCATGTCGTTCATCAAAAACGGGTCATGCAAATGCGACAGATCTGGGCGAAAGAAATGTTTTGCCTCTTCAAATGTTGTAATACCTCGTAGAACTAAGAGTTTTGTTAAGACGGTACTGATGCCAAGTTCTTGTGCTAACTGTTCGCTGGTGACTTGTTGATCTGGTGTAAGCGTACGAAAATTCCATTGATTTGTCATCTATAGAGTGATTTATTATATTTTCAGATAGTATTAGAAAATTGCAATTCATTGTTTGTGAATGCAATATTATAATTGTAGGGAACGAAACCGCTTCATACAAATCAAGGATAAAATTAGAGAAAAATACCGGTTTGCTTTTATTACCTATAAAAATTAGTTGATCGCAGGTTCAAATCGCCTCTTCAGCATGTTAAAACTAGATGAAAATGGCACACTTGGGAGATAAATGTGTACTTTTGTATTCAAATCAACCATTATGATCGAAGAAAATCTCATCAAACTTTACGAAAAGAGCTTCAAAGATAATTGGTTACGCAATGCGTTGTCCGATTACGGCGATTCAACTCCGATGCGATATGCCGATGTGGCAGAAGAGATTGCTCACATTCATCTTTTGTATGAAAAGATGCACTTACACAAAGGAGATAAGGTAGCCCTTGTGGGTAAAAATTCCACGAAGTGGGTTTTAGCTTACATGGCAACTATAACTTATGGAGCCGTGGTAGTTCCGATTTTGCAGGATTTCAACCCGAATGACGTGCATCACATCGTGAATCATTCGGAAGCGATTATGCTTTGGGTGAGCGATTCCATTTGGGAAAATCTGGAAGAAGAAAAAATGGATGCTCTGCGTGCAGTCTTTTCACTCAATGATGCGCGGTGTATTTGTCAACATGATGGTGAAGCAATCCAAAAAATGGTGCGCACCTTGGATAAGGAATTCAAACAGCGCTACCCGGGTGGCTTTACTGCCGCTGATGTGAATTACGCACATGTAGCCAATGAAGATTTGATTTTGCTGAATTATACATCCGGGACAACCGGATTTACCAAAGGGGTGATGTTGTCAGCTAACAATTTAGTGGGCAATGTGTTGTTTGCCATTCGTTCCGGGTTGATGCACAATGAAACGCGTATTCTCTCTTTTCTTCCATTGGCACATGCCTATGGATGTTCTTTTGAAATGCTTTCTCCATTGGCGAATGGCGGTCATGTAACTTTGCTGGGAAAAATTCCCTCGCCTAAGATTTTAGTGCAGGCTATGTCGATGGTGAAGCCCACCATTATCTTGTCGGTTCCCCTGGTGCTGGAGAAGATTTATAAAAAACAAGTGCAACCCTTGCTAAATCAACGGGCCATGCGCTTGGCATTGAGCATCCCTTTGTTAGATACGCGCATTTTAGCCACAATTCAAAAGAAATTAGTAAATGCCTTCGGAGGTGAGTTTATGCAAATCGTAGTTGGCGGCGCTCCTATGAACCCTGAAGTGGAATCGTTTTTGCTCAAGATTAAGTTTCCTTTCACCGTGGGTTATGGCATGACGGAATGTGCTCCTTTGATTAGTTATTCTCCATATTACGAATATGTGGAGGGGTCATGTGGTAAAATTTTAGATGACATGGAGGTTCGCATTGATAATCCTGATCCGATAACGAAAGTGGGGGAAATTTGTGTGCGGGGTGAAAACGTCATGATGGGATATTATAAAAACGATGCCGCTACCCATGATGTGTTTGATGGCGAAGGTTGGTTTCATACCGGCGATTTGGGTACTGTGGATGCGAATGGGGTTATTTCTATTCGCGGAAGAAGCAAAAGTATGATTTTAGGCGCTAACGGGCAAAATATATACCCCGAAGAGATTGAGGCAAAGCTCAATAATCTGCCTTTTGTTATGGAAAGTCTGGTTATTGAGAGTGATGGGAAGTTGATCGCGTTGGTTTATCCTGATTATGAGGGTGTGGATGAATCGCATATTGCCCATGAAGAATTGCAAATGGTTATGGAACAAAATCGTATGGCGCTCAATAAAGATTTGGCTTCTTTTGAAACCATTTCAAAGATTGTACTCTATCCAAACGAATTTGAGAAGACCCCCAAGAAAAGTATTAAAAGATACCTGTATGCAAACGCCATACAATAAGTTATTTGCGTCGTTTATGTATGCAGATACTTTATAATATATCAAATTATGTTAAAATATAGATTTTCTGTTCGTAGTATTGAAATCGGTTGTACCTTTGCATCGGTTTTAATGCCACTGATTCATAATGTTTAATTTCTAAAGGTAAAAGAAAATGAAAAAGGTAATTTTGTTATTCGCTGTCGTTGGTGCTATCGCATGTGTTGCATGTCAGTCTAAACCTGCTCAAGAAGCTGCTCCTGCTCCTGCTCCTACAGCTGCTCCTGCTCCTGCTCCTGCTCCTGCTGCTGATTCAGCTGCTGCTGCTGCACCTGCTGCTGCACCTGCAACGAAGTAATTTTTGCACCAGCAAAAAAACTAAAGTCCGTTATTCTAACGGACTTTTTTTTTATCTTTACCGCTCGATTTGTTCATTCTCAATCCTTATTACCATGCAAAAAACAAATATTTTCCTTTGCTTTTTCATCTTGATTCTTGGGCTGACGGCATGTACCAATAAAAAGCAATTTGTGGTGTCGGGAACGCTTTCAAACGCATCTGGTCAAAAACTTTATCTTGAACGAGATGGTTTGTTGACAACAACCACCCTCGATTCGTGCACCTTAAATGCCAAAGGAACCTTTTCATTTAAAGAAGCACGCCCTCCGTATCCTGATTTTTATCGTCTCCGGTTAAAAAACGCATCTATCTTTTTTGCGATTGATTCGTGTGAGCATATTTCGATTGATGCCAATGCTAAAACCATGGATAGTGTTTATACCGTGCAAGGTTCTCCTAATTCTGAGAAAATTAAAGCATTACGGCAATCATTACTCAACCTTGAAACGACCATGACCCGTCTGTTGAAAACGCAAACGGATGCTAATAAGACACAAGTAACCGTGCAATTGGATAGTGCGATTGAAAAACATAAACAGTTAGCACGATCTATTGTTTTAACGAATCCGTTGTCAACCGCTGCCTATTATGCTATATTTCAGCAACTAAATGGGTATTTTGTCTTTACTCCGTATAATAAAGACGATCGTCGTTATTGCGCGGCAGTTGCCACTGCTTACAATACCTTTTATCCAAAAAGTGATCGTTCAATTAGTTTATATCATTATGTAATACAGGCTATTGCTGCCGATCGACAAACCAGAAATCAAGAGTTGTTGAGTCAGATGGTTCAGCATGCCAAATCTGGCATAATCGATCTTAGCTTGCCGGATATCAATGGAAATATTCATAAACTTTCTGACTTGAAAGGAAAAGTTGTTTTGCTTGATTATATTGTATATCAAGCTGATAACATATCTGATTACATTTTTTCGCTGCGTGATCTCTATTCAAAATTTCATACAAAAGGATTAGAAATATATCAAGTTTCGTTAGATAAGGATGACAATGTATGGCGCAACGCAATTGTTAATTTGCCATGGATTTGTGTGCAAGGTAATGGCTCGACAGCCCTTTCATATAATGTAACCGAAGTTCCTACTAATTTTTTGATTGATCGATCAGGAAATCTTGTGAAGCGAAACGCTACGAACGAGGACGTGCGAAAAGCCGTTGACAGCAAATGATAAATCATTCGGAGATTGGATTTGACCTTCATGATGCTGCGCAACGTATTAAATCGAAGGCTATTTCGTTGGGGTTTTCAGCCTGCGGCATCGCTCCTGTGCATGCGTTGGAAGAGGATGCCATGTTCATGAAACAATGGCTCCAAAACGGGAAACACGGCATGATGGCTTATCTTGAGCGATATGCTGAACATCGTGAACATCCTGATTTATTAGTTGAAAATGCTCGTTCTGTCATTGTGGTTTTGTATTCGTATTTTTGGGGACAGCAACAACCACAGGATGCGCCAAAAGTAGCAAAATATGCCTATGGCATAGATTATCATTATGTTGTAAAACAAAAATTACAGCAGCTTTCCGATTATATCAATGAATCTATTGCGCCGATTCATGGTCGGGCATTTTGCGACTCTGCGCCTCTCTTTGAACGCCGGTGGGCACAACAGACCGGATTAGGATGGATTGGAACCAATAAATGCCTTATTCACCCGCAGTTGGGATCTTTTTTCGTAATCGGAGAGTTGATCGTTGACTTAGAAGTAGCCTATGATGCACCATTGAAGGGTGATTGTGGTAATTGCGGATTATGTGTTGCAGCTTGTCCAACTCATGCGCTCACTTTTGAGGCAGAATTTGATGCTACACGTTGTATTTCGTATCAAACAATTGAATCAAAAGAAGATATTCCTGATCAGCTAAAAAGTTTGCTGCATGGTTATGTCGCCGGATGTGATATTTGCCAAGATGTTTGTCCCTGGAATCGAAATCTCATGATTAACCCCAATCTCTCAGAAACCGTGAGAGATCTTGTATGGGAAATGACATCTGTCGATTGGCGGTCGGTTACAAGTGCATCCTATAAGAAACTTGTGAAAAATAGTTCGTTACGGCGAATATCATACAAGAAAATGTGCATGAACTTACAAGCAATTCAGACCTCTATTCCCGACGAAAAGGATAAGACTGAATGAAAAAAAGGAAAATTATCATTGCACAAAAATAAATTGTAACTTTGTTTTGCAAAAGAGTTTTATGTGTCGCTATGTCCGACGATTTTTCTTTATTGCATCTATTTGTAAATAAGTAGTTTGATTTTGTTCCTTACTTTGATTCTTGAATAATATCATTATGAACCTAATTGCAAAAAAACTTTTTGGAACGTTCAAAGGCACGGTGCAACTTGAGCGTGAGATGTCCCAATTGGAGCAAGCGTACGAACGCTATATGGCCATCGAAAAATCCGATCTTTTACGGGAATATAAAGCGTTGCGCAAAGAGGTAAAGTCATCCGCTTTTAAGGATAACAAAAAGTTGTTGATCAACAGGAAGTTTAAAGATACGGAAGAATACCGTGATTGGCACAAATACAACCGATTAAAGAATGATTCGAAGTTGAAGCGATATTTTGAAATTCAAAAATCACTCGAATTAGCAACCTTTTTAGCCTTTAAGGAAACGGATGAATATGAACTGATCGGGAACAAAATTGAACTAAAGAAATCAGAACAATTGCGACGGTTCAGAGCGTACGAAAAATCAAAAGATTATAAACTCTATACCCGTTTTCATGGTTCGTATTTATTGCAAGAGGACGAACGGTTGCAACAAATTGTTTCCACGCCTGAGTTTAAACAATTCAAAGCATTTTGGTCTGATCCTCATCGTTGGTTTAAAACGGAAGCCTATCAAAAAGAAAAACGCTTTGACGAATTGGCCAAACACGCTGACATTCTTTTTTATCAACGAACAGATCCTCAGATATTTATATTTTATCAAACTTGGGAAAAAGTTTTTGACGATGAATTTAACGGCCCTGAATTGGATAAAACGAAATGGGAAGCCGGTTACTATTTTTCTGATCCGAAGCTTATTCGTCACTATTCGCTGACAACTTGCAAACAGGCCAATAATGAGGGGAAAAATGTCACGGTAGCCGATGGTTGTTTAACCATCGAAACGCTCCATGAGTCTGTAACGGCTCGTGCCTGGGATGAACAAAAAGGGTTTGTGATGTTTCCGTTTGATTATACTTCTGATGTGATTAATGCGGGTAATGCTTTCCAAATGACTTCTGGGTTGGTGCAAGTAAAACTTCGTGTTCGTGGTGGAAAAATTACTCATGTTTGCTGTTTGGCTAATGAGCGGAAAACACCTCAGATCAATATTTTTCATGTAGATCATAAAATGATTTCAGTCGGTTATATCATGAATAATATCAGTCAAAATCAACGGGTTCGAGGTATTTCTCCCTACGATTTTTACATTTTCAGTGTAGAGTGGAGTCCTGAGAATTTGATATGGCGTGTAAACGACCATGAAATCTTCCGTGCTGCAAAAGGGGTTATTCCTTCAGTTCCGTTGTTTCCATTGTTTGCTTCCATTGTGAGCCAACAACAAGCAGGTGTTGGATATCTCGATATCGATTGGATTCGTATTTATAAATTGAAGGAGCCTTCGGCTTCGCATTAATTGCTTATCAATAACCATTTAGAAGCAATCGGAAAGATCAAATATTTAAGTTTTTACTACATCAATGACACACGACGAAATTTCCCAATTATTAAAACAAGAAGCAGAAGCGATTCTTAATATTCCTGTGAATGAGTCATTTAATGCGGCAATTGATTTAATTGCAGATAGAGTACATGTGCATCATGGCAAATTGGTGACCAGCGGTATGGGAAAGGCAGGACAAATTGCGTTGAACATTGCTACGACATTTAGTTCTACCGGAACTCCGGCTGTCTTCCTTCATCCGAGTGAAGCGCAGCATGGCGATTTGGGCGTTTTACAAGCCAACGATGTAATGTTGCTTATCTCCAATTCGGGAAAAACGCGAGAAATTCTTGAGCTTGTTGAATTATCGCATCACCTTTATGATACATTGCCGTTTATTGTCATCACCGGAAATCCTGAAAGTACTTTGGCTGCGCTGGCAGATGTAGTGTTGGCAACAGGGAATCCTGAGGAAGTGTGTGCGCTTGGGTTAACGCCAACTACCTCAACCACTATGATGACGGTGATTGGGGATGTATTGGTAGTGGGTACGATGCGTCGAATCAATTTCACCCGAAGTGAATATAACAAACGACATCATGGTGGTTATTTAGGTCAGAAATCGAAAGGATAACAATAGCAATATTTGATAACGTACTGTAATAATGGGGTATAAAAAAACCGCTTTCGAGAACGAAACCGGTTTTTTTAATATTGAAAAAAGTAGAGTTATTCGGAAACGACTTCAAAAGGAATTTCCACACTCACTTCTTTATGCAGTTTAAGAGTCGCTTTGTATTGACCAACTACTTTGACAGCTTCTTTGATCACAATCACTTTCCGATCTACGGTATGCCCTAATTTCTCTAGCGCTTCAGCAATTTGAATATTGTTGACCGAGCCAAAAATCTTCCCTGTCGAGCTGGTTTTTGCGCCGATAGTGAGTGAAATGCCTTGAAGTTTTTCAGCTAATTCTTGTGCCTCAGCCTTGATTCGAGCCAATTTGTGTGCACGTTGGCGCAAGTTCTCGGCTAACATTTTTTTGGCTGAAGGAGTCGCTAAAATAGCTTTACGTTGAGGAATCAGATAGTTACGCCCGTATCCGTCTTTCACTTTTACGACGTCATCTTTATATCCTAAATTGACAATATCTTCTAACAAAATAATTTCCATATTCTTTCCTCCTTTTTATTTCATCATGTCGGTTACGTAGGGAAGCAATGCCAAATGGCGTGCTCTTTTAACAGCTTGAGCTACTTTGCGTTGATATTTCAACGAAGTACCGGTGAGACGACGAGGAAGAATTTTACCTTGCTCGTTGAGGAACTTTTTCAAGAATTCCGGATCTTTGTAGTCGATGTATTTGATGCCATTCTTTTTGAAACGACAATATTTCTTCTTTTTGGTATCGACTGTAGGTGGATTCAAATATCTGATTTCTGGAGTGTTTGTTGCCATAATTATTTTTCCTTTCCTTCTTTTTTAGTCGATTTCAAACTCTTTCTTTTTTCAGCGTATTCTGCTGCAAATTTGTCCATGTGGAAAGTCAAGAAGCGAATCACCCGTTCGTCACGGCGAAATTGTACTTCCAATTTTTCTACTAAGGAAGATTCTCCTTTAAATTGCAAAAGCGCATAGAAGCCAGTCGACTTCTTTTGGATGGGGTAAGCCAGCTTGCGTAAACCCCATAACTCTTCATTCATGATCTCTGCCCCCTCTTGTACCAAAAGATCTTTGAATTTTTCAACCGCTTCCTTCATCTGTACATCAGACAAAACGGGAGTTAAAATGAAAACGGTTTCATAATTGTTCAACATACGATTTGATAATTAATTAAATTAAAATTGCGGGTGCAAAGATAACGTTTTTCATTGAATGAGCAAACGATTTGAGCAACAAAAATTTGTGCCCATTTGCGAGCTGATTGCATATTGTGCCTTTTTCACCGGTTTTACTGACGTTTCTTTTGAACGAAATAAGACAAAAAGATGGGTTTTGTCCGTACTTCACCCAAAACTCAGAATAGCTTTTTATTTGAATCAAAAAAATGTATCTTTAACCCGCCATTTGAGGATAAATGAATTGCTCAAGGACTGGCTTTTTTGTCAATTAAAACGCTTTTAAATTTTCTATTATGTATTCATTCTCAGAAGCAGTTGAAGGATTGCGTTCTTCCGCCATTCGTGATTTAATGAATTTAGCTACTAACCCTGACATGATTTCTTTTGCCGGTGGTATGCCCGATAATGAGCTGTTCCCATTGAAGGATGTTCAGGAAATTGTTGACGGTTTGTCGATAGGGGAGCAACAAGCGGCGTTGCAATATGCGCCAACAACCGGATACCCTCCTTTATTACAAGAACTTGGGAAATGGCTGAAACGCAAAGGATTACCTGTTGAAAATAATCGTCTTATCATCACAACCGGATCGTTGCAAGGAATTAATATTTTTGCAAAATTATTTGTCAATCCTCATGATGTTGTTTTAACTGAAAATCCTTCATTTATAGGCGCTTTATCGGCATTTAATTCTTATTTGGCAGATGTTCATGGAATTCCGATGGATGACGAAGGAATTGATATTGATAAATTAAAATTGGCATTGGCGCTAAACCCGAAATTACTCTATGTGATGCCAACTTTTCACAATCCTGCAGGCATTTCATATAGTTTGGAGCGTCGTCGACAACTTTTGGATGTGATGAATCAAACTTCCATCCCAATTTTGGAAGATGACGCCTATGGTGATTTGTTTTTCAATAACGACGATATTCCATTGCATATACCGTTGAAAACCCTTTCAGAAAAAGAGCAGCAAATTTGTTATACAGGGTCGTTTTCTAAAATATTTGGACCAGGTATACGTTTGGGATGGATGTTGTTAAGTGATGATTTCTATCGCAAAGCAGAGTTGTGCAAACAGGCATTGGATGCTTGTTCACCTACATTTACACAGGTGTTGGCGCATCGATTTTTAGCATCTGGTAAATTGGATCAGTATGTGGCGTGGGTCAGGGCTATTTATAATCAACGATGCGATTACATGATAGATGCCATAGTACGTCATTTTCCGCAGGAATCAACATTCGTTCGACCCCAAGGCGGGTTTTATTTGTGGGTGAAATTGCCTAAAGGAATGGACGAAAAAGAATTGCTAAAAGCAGTGATTGCTGATGGTGCGGTGTTTGTAATAGGCTCAACATTCGATCCGTTGGGGGCTGATAATGGATACATTCGGCTCTCTTTTTCAAACACACCCGAAGAAAAGATTGAACGGGGAATTCGCATTATTGGCGATAGAATGAAACGAATGATGATGTAACAATCATGATATAAAGTAGCAAGATGCTGTATTCCCATTCATGTTTGCTATTTTTATCGCGAAAAAGCAATTTTGTCTGGATCTCCTTGTAGGTAAATTATACATGTATTTGCTTTAGACCTTATCCTCTGTCGTTAATCCTGAAAATCAGTCATGCTCTATTTGTTATATTAAAGAGAAATAACTATCTTTGCACCGATTTTATTGTTGGAATGTTTGTGCAACTTCACAATAAAATTGATTTAAGTAGTTGGCAACGTGAGTTTTCTGTTGAACGAGGCATTTGCTTTCTGCTTAAATTCAAGAGGATGATAGTTTTACACGATTTACTACATCAGTAGTGCTTGGGAAACCCTTTTGAAGTCCTTTCAATGGGTTTTTTTTATTTTTGTTTGGTTCGCAATGTGACAGGAGCTAACAGCGTGTATATCAAGAAAAATGTGTATCTTTGGGGTCTGTTTCATAAAATAGCGCACGAATGATTGAGCAGCATGTAATATATGATTTAGTAGCATCTTATCTTCTCAATACAGAATCTTTCATTGTTGATGTAAAGGTTACGCCTGACCAACGTATTGGGGTTGAAATCGATTCAAAAAAAGGAGTGACTATTGACGAATGTGCCCAGTTAAGCCAATTTATTGAATCAAATTTTGATCGCGAAAAAGAAGATTTTGAGTTAGAAGTCGGATCGGCTGGTTTGGGATCGCCTTTCAAAGTGCTTCAGCAGTATGAAAAATATGTTGGTAGCGAAGTGGAAGTGGTCACTAAAAAAGGAGAGAAATACAGCGGTGTGCTGGGAAATCTTGATTCACACGAATTTGAAATTACCATACTGGAGAAAGTAAAAGAAGAAGGTGCAAAACGCAAAAAAAACGTTGAACGCACGTTGCGATTTACCTATGACGAAGTAAAAAAAACCAACTATCTAATTAGATTCAAATAGCTATGAGCAAAATGGAACCCATCAATTTCATTGATACCTTTGCAGAGTTTAAAGAGCTGAAGAATATCGACCGCCCAACGTTAATAAGCATTTTGGAAGAGTCTTTCCGAGGAGCGCTTACAAAAATGTTTGGATCGGACGAAAATTTTGATGTGATCATTAATCCTGACAAAGGAGACTTTGAAATATGGCACAATCGGGAAGTGGTGGCGGATGATGAAGTAGAAGATCCTATTCGTCATATATCGCTAACAGAGGCAAAAAAAATCGATATTGATTATGAGATAGGTGAAACAGTTGCCGATGCCGTCGATTTTCTTGGATTCGGTCGTCGTGCTATTCTGACACTGAGACAAACGCTTTCTTCTAAAATATTGGAACTTCAAAAGGATTATCTTTTCAACAAATACAAAGACCGCATAGGCCAAATTGTCAGTGGCGAAGTGTATCAAATGTGGAAAAAGGAAATTCTGCTTTTGGATGATGAAGGTAATGAATTGTTATTACCTAAAACAGAACAAATACCGGCAGATTTTTATCGAAAGGGAGATTCTGTTCGTTCTGTTGTTTTGAAAGTTGAAAGCCGTAATGGTAATCCGAAAATTATTGTTTCGCGTACGTCTCCCATGTTTTTGCAACGTCTATTCGAGTTAGAAGTTCCTGAAATTCACGATGGTTTGATCACTATCCGAAAGATTGCCCGCATTCCGGGTGAAAGAGCAAAAGTGGCTGTCGAAACGTATGACGAACGCATTGATCCCGTCGGAGCGTGTGTCGGTGTTAAAGGTGCGCGTATTCACGGGATTGTCAGAGAGTTGCGAAACGAAAATATTGATGTCATCAATTATACGAACAATATATCGTTGTTCATCGCTCGATCACTTAGTCCGGCAAAAATTTCGTCCATTCAGTTGGATGAAGAAAATCACAAAGCAGATGTTTATCTAAAACCGGAAGAGATTTCGATGGCAATTGGCAAAAGCGGAATGAACATTCGCCTGGCTTCTATGTTGACAGAATACACTATCGACGTGTTTCGCGATATTGATGAGGCTGATGATGAGGATATTTATTTGGACGAATTTAATGATGAAATTGAACAATGGGTAATCGATATTTTGAAATCGATTGGGTGTGATACCGCTAAAAGTGTGTTGGCTATTCCTCGCGAAGAGCTAATTCAACGAAGCGATCTGGAAGAAGAGACAGTCGATGACGTTTTGCGGGTGATAAAAGCAGAATTTGAAGAATAGAATTATATTCATTCATGTTTGGCGTCTTTTTTTGAATCTCTTCATCGTGATGATGAAGTGTGGTTAATGTGGTTCGTTTTTTTCAAAACAAAATTATTACTATGTCGAGTATCAGGTTAAGTAAAGTCGTGAAAGATTTAAACGTTGGACTTTCTACAGCTGTCGATTTTTTGCGTAAAAAAGGGCATGTAGTTGATTCAAATCCGAATAATAAAATTTCGGATGATGAATACGCTTTGCTTGTGAAGGAATTTAGCACGGATAAGGATCTTAAGCAATTATCAGAACGGGAAACTCAAATACGCTTGGAAAAAGAAAGAACACACGCCCATGTTCCCGTTGGAACGCCTACTTCTTCTATACCTGAAACTCCTCCAAAAGAACACCCAGCAGAAAAGCAACATGAGAATCTTACTGATGTAAATAAAGAAATTTTGCATACAGAACCTGTACACCCGACAGAGCGTATTATCGAACCTGAAGTTGAGGAATTGAAGATTAAAATTGCAGATGAGTTGCTTCCGCATCTCAAAACAGTGGGGAAAATCGATTTAGATCATCTCAACAAACCGATTCCACCCAAAGAAGAAATCAAACCGGAGCCTGTGTCTGAAGAACCAATAGTTTTTCAACCTGTTCAGGTGGAAGAATCGTCAGAACCTGAACAACCTGTTGAAGCTCCTGTTCTCGAAGTGATCCATTCTGTTGAACCTGTTGAAGAAGTTTCCGTTGAAGAGCCGATTGTTGCTGTAGAATCGCCACAGCCAATAGTTGAAGAAACAGTGTTGATTGAAGAGAAGCCGGAACCGGAACAAGAGGTAGAGTCGCAAATAACAGACAATGAAGAAATAGCACAAGAAAGACCGGAAGCGAAGATTTTCCAACTGCGTTCTAACGTCATTGAGCAGAATATAAAAGTTGTTGATAAAATTGACTTGGATGCCCTGAATCAGCAAACACGTCCAAAGAAAAAATCAAAAGATGAGAAGCGGAAGGAACGCGAAGAAAAAGAGCGTACTCAGCGCGAACAACAAGCCGTTAGCCAACGTGTTGTGCCAAGCGTCACGCCTCCACCTAACAAGCCAAGTACTCCTATAAAAGTTGTTTTAGCCGAAGATAAAAAGAAAGAAAAACGGAAACGTATTCATAAAGAAAAAGTGACCATGGATAGACCCAGTCCAACGGTTACTCACCCACAAAAGCCTGCAGATCATAATAGGCCAAAGAGTGGTGAAGGCACATTCATAAAACGGCCTTTCAAACCTGAGGTCAACGAAACTGATGTTCAAAAACAGATTAAGGAAACATTGGCGCGGCTTACTCAGAAAAAGACAAAGGGATCCAAGTATCGCAAGGAGCGTAGGGACTCTAATGTGGCTCGTCAGATGGAACGTGCTGAGAGAGACAAGGGAAATGAGAAAATGCTGCAATTGACAGAATTTGTGACTGTGGCTGAGTTGGCTAACATGATGAATGTTCCTGTTACGAATGTAATTGCCACTTGCATGAACCTTGGAGTGATGGTTTCCATCAATCAGCGGTTGGATGCAGAAACAATCAATATTGTAGCCGACGAATTTGGATATGCAACAGAATATGTGAGTTCGGAAGTGATAGATGCTATTTCACAGGATGTTGAAGAGGAGAATGAAGAAGACCGAATTTCACGACCTCCAATTGTTACTGTCATGGGGCACGTAGATCACGGAAAGACTTCGTTGCTTGATTATATACGGAAAGCTAATGTAATTGCAGGTGAAGCAGGAGGAATCACACAGCATATCGGCGCTTATCACGTAAGGTTAGAAGATGGACGCAAAATCACTTTTTTGGATACTCCCGGACACGAAGCGTTTACTGCCATGCGTGCTCGCGGAGCTGCTGTTACCGATATTGCCATTATTATTGTTGCGGCTGATGACAGCGTGATGCCACAAACGATTGAAGCAATCAATCATGCTTCAGCTGCTAATGTCCCCATTGTTTTTGCCATCAATAAAATAGACAAAACGGGAGCTAATCCTGAAAAAATAAAAGAGGCTCTTGCTAATTTGAACTATTTGGTCGAAGATTGGGGAGGGAAATACCAATCGCAAGAAATCTCAGCTAAAAAAGGTACCGGAGTAAAAGAATTGCTTGAAAAAGTATTACTCGAAGCCGATATGTTAGATCTGAAAGCTAACCCTAATAAGCGGGCAATCGGTTCCACTATTGAGTCGTCATTGGATAAAGGTCGTGGATATGTTGCTACGGTTTTAGTACAAGACGGGACGTTGCATTTAGGTGATGTGGTGTTAGCCGGAACTCATTTCGGGAAAGTGAAAGCTATGTTTAATGAGCGAAATCAACGTGTTGTGAAAGCTGGACCTGCAGAGCCGGTGATTATTCTGGGTCTTAACGGCGCTCCCCAAGCTGGTGACAATTTCAACGGAATGGCTACTGAGCAAGAAGCCCGAGAAATTGCTACCAAGCGTGAACAGTTGCAACGTGAACAAGGATTGCGTACCAGTCGTCATATTACGTTGGACGAAATTGGACGACGCATTGCTATCGGCAACTTCCAGGAATTGAATATCATTGTAAAAGGTGATGTGGATGGTTCTATTGAAGCATTGTCTGATTCTTTGATTAAACTATCGGGCGAAGAAATTCAGGTCAATGTGATTCATAAAGCGGTAGGACCTATTTCGGAATCGGATGTAATGTTAGCAGCAGCTTCTAATGCAATTATTGTTGGCTTCCAGGTACGACCTTCAATGGCTGCACGTAAAATTGCAGAAAAAGAAGAGATTGACATTCGTTTATATTCGATCATCTACAACGCCATTGAAGAGATTAAAGCTGCTATGGAAGGGATGCTTTCCCCTGAAATCAAGGAGGAAGTTGTTGCTACGATTGAAGTGCGTGATGTATTCAAGATCACGAAAGTGGGAAGCGTTGCAGGTTGTATGGTGAAAGAAGGCAAAATAAAGAGAGGCACAAAAATTCGACTTATCCGTGATGGTATTGTTGTTTACACAGGCGAACTTGGTTCGTTAAAACGTTTCAAAGAAGACGTCAAAGAGGTAACGACAGGATATGAATGTGGCTTGAATATTGCAAATTATAATGATATAAAAATTGGCGATATTATTGAAGGATACGATGAGGTTGAAGTGAAGAAAACTCTTTGATTTCGTTCGGTCTCATTTCATAAGTGATTGCGTTCTCCGATATAAACAAGGAGGACGCTTTTCTTTTTTCGTTTTGTCTTTTCAGCAATTTTTTATGGATAAGCTCGATCTGCTATTCTTGGTGTTACTTGGTGTAGGTTTCATACGGGGCTGGATGAAAGGTGCTATCATGCAATTGGCAGCTTTGGCCGCCATTGTTCTGGGTGTTTATGGTGCACTGATGTTACATGAACCGTTTGCCCATTTCTTAGAACAATCCCTTCGTTTTTCGGTACGTTTAGCAATCCCTTTTGCATTTCTGCTTCTTTTTATTGCCATCGGATTTGGATTATATCTTGTAGGGAAACTTTTGGCTACGTTTTTCAAAGCTATTTCCTTATCATGGATAGACCGGTTGTTAGGCGCTTTGGTGGGCTTACTTAAAGTAGCTCTCGTTCTGGGAATCTTGTTGCAGCTTTTTGCCTTTTTTGATTTCCCCGAGCACCAGGTGCGTCCTGCCAAACCTCATTCTATGCTTCGACAAACGTTGGAAGCATTCCCTTCGCAGGTTTTACCTTTTTTTCATCTCCATATCACGAAGAGTACTTTTTCTCGGTAATCCCTCCTTTTTGAGACGGTTTAGCACCCTAAAAAATGTTATCTTTTGTGGCTTTCACTCCAAAAAGGAGTATCTTTGCAATGAAAAATGATTTTCACTTTAAAAACTACAGATATGGTAAGTTACAAGGAATTAGGATTAGTCAACACGAAAGAGTTATTCAAGAAAGCGTTTGAAGGGAAATATGCCATTCCTGCTTTTAATTTCAATAACTTGGAGCAAATTCAAGCAATCGTTTCAGCATGTGTTGAAGAACGTTCGCCGGTAATTTTGCAAGTTTCGAGTGGTGCCAGAAAATACGCCAATCAAACGATGTTGCGTTATATGGCACAAGGGGCTGTGGAATATGCCAAAGAATTAGGCTATAACATTCCTATCGTGTTGCACTTGGATCATGGCGATTCATTTGAGTTGTGTAAATCGTGTATCGAAATGGGCTTTTCATCGGTAATGATCGACGGATCGCATTTGTCGTATGACGAAAATGTTGCTTTGACTCGTAAAGTAGTTGAATATGCTCATGCACACGATGTGACCGTAGAAGGTGAATTAGGCGTTTTGGCCGGCGTGGAAGATGAAGTTTCGGCTGAGCACCATACCTATACACGTCCTGAAGAGGTAGAAGATTTCGTTAAGAAAACCGGTGTTGATTCGTTGGCCATTTCTATCGGAACATCCCACGGGGCTAATAAGTTCAAACCAGAACAGTGCACACGCAATGCCGAAGGTAGATTGGTTCCGCCTCCGTTGCGTTTTGATATTCTGGAAGAAGTAGAAAAACGGATTCCGGGATTTCCTATCGTACTTCACGGTTCATCTTCTGTTCCTCAAGAAGATGTTGATACGATTAATAAGTTTGGAGGTGCATTGAAAGATGCAATCGGTATTCCAGAAGAAGAGTTGCGTCATGCAGCGACTTCTGCTGTTTGCAAGATTAATATTGACTCGGACGCACGTTTGGCAATGACCGCAGCGGTTCGCGAAGTCTTCGCAACAAAGCCAGGCGAATTTGACCCACGTAAATATTTAGGTCCTGCCCGTGATCACATGAAAGCGTTGTACATTCACAAAGTGAAAAATGTGTTAGGTAGCGCCGGTAAAGCGTAAATGAATGTGCTATCCTCTTTTTGCGAGAGGGATATAGAAAGCTGTCTCTTTCAGACAGCTTTTTTGCTTTTAGAAAAGAGAGAAAGTAGTTATCTTTGTAAAAATCATGGTAAGGTTGATATGTCTCCTCGTTTGACTTCTTCTTTCTTTGAGCGTGATGCTCGCAAGGTTGCTCCGGAATTGTTAGGAAAGATACTTGTACGGAGATTAGACGATGGAACTGAATTGCGCGGTGTTATCGTAGAAACGGAAGCCTATTTTGGAGAAGAAGACAAAGCATGTCATGCAAGTAAGGGGAGGACTGCCCGTACTGAAGTGATGTATGATGCCGGTGGCAAAGTGTATGTGTATTTTATTTATGGTATGTATTGGCTTCTCAATGTGGTGACAGGCTTCAAAGGGCATCCGCAGGCAGTATTGATTCGAGGTGTCGATAAGGTTTTGGGGCCGGGTAGAGTGGGGAAGTGGCTGCAGTTGGATCGATCGTTTTATGGTGAAGATGTCACCTTGTCGCAACGACTTTGGATTGAAAATAGTCAAGGTTTAGTAGAATATAACACAACTCCACGTATTGGTGTGGAATATGCGGGCGAAGAATGGAGTTTGAAACCGTGGCGATTTATTGCTAAGATGCCATAACTTTAGGACGTTAGAACCGTGCGAAATAATCATTTGATCCATATCGTTCGCGAAAAAGGATCTATTGCTTTTTATTATGGATACAACAAGACAACAAAAAATTGGACGCATGTTGCAAAAGGAGCTGAGTGAAATTTTTCTTGCTGAAGCTCGTGCAACAGGGCATGGCACGATATTGACCGTGACAAATGTTCGTATAACACCAGATCTAAGCATCGCCCGTGTTTATTTGAGCATTTTCCCGAGTAATCAAAGCGAAGCAATATTGGGACATATGAAGGAAAAAGCGAAGTCCATTCGTTTTCAATTAGGTGCCAGAGTACGATACCAATTACGCATTATTCCTGAATTGGTATTTTATATGGATGATTCTTTAGATTATATTGAAAACATCGACAATTTGTTGAACAAGGAATAAACGTTTCTTTCTCTGTTTTCCTATGAATTTATCCCTTCGAATTGCGCGGCGCTATCTTTTTGCTAAAAAATCGCATAAAGCCATTAATGTCATTTCGGTTATTTCGGCCACAGGTGTCATAGTTGGTACGATGGCGATTGTGGCGGTGCTCTCGGTGTTTAATGGATTTGAGCATCTGATTGAACATCTCTTTAGTGCTTTCGATCCTGATTTGAAAATAGAGTGTGTACAGGGGAAGGTGTTTAACGCCAAAACCACGGCGTGGAACGATGTGCGTAGGTTGCCGGGCATTGCTTATTTTGACGAAGTAGTGCAAGACAACGCGATGTTGCGTTACAAAGACCGTCAAATGCCAGCTACAGTAAAAGGCGTAGGTAGCAATTTTGAGAAAATGACGCTGATTGATACGTTGTTAACAGATGGATCATTTACGTTGTATGATGGAGCTTTTCAGAATGGCGTAATGGGCGTGGGATTAGCCGGTGCACTAGGTACGGTTGCGAAAGCTCTTGACCCGGTGGTCATTTATGTGCCTAAACGAACCGAGCAGATCAATTTAGTGAATCCTGAAAGTAGTTTTAATCAGGCGGTTGTTTTTGTTTCGGGGACGTTTGCCGTGAAGCAAGCGGTCTATGACGATAATTATTTCATTGTTTCAGTCGGATTGGCGCGTAAACTGTTTTCGTACAACGATAGTTCGGCAACATCGGTCGAGATCAAGCTGAAACCCTATGTTTCGGTTGAAAAGGCACAAACCAGCATTGAGCATATCTTGGGGCCGTCGTATCGCGTGCTCAATCGTTTTGAGCAACAAGGGGATTATTTCCGCATTATGAAGATCGAAAAATGGATAACCTACCTCATTTTGTCGTTCATTTTGTTGATTGCAGTTTTCAATATCATTGGTTCGTTGACCATGCTGATTATTGACAAGAAGGATGATATTCTGACACTCCGCAATTTGGGTGCCGACAACGCACTTATCCAGCGAATTTTCCTGCTTGAGGGATGGCTTATTTCGGTGATAGGAGCTTTTGTGGGAGTTATTCTCGGTACATTGCTCAGTTTTGGCCAGGAATATTTTGGCTGGCTAAAACTGCAAGGTTCAGGCTTTATTATTCAATCCTATCCTGTGTTTGTTCAATGGACAGATGTACTCCTTGTTTTTGCCACTGTGTTGGTTATGGGCTTTTTGGCAGCGCTTTACCCTGTTTATTATCTGAAAAAAGATTTGTTGAAGAAGCAGAATAAGTAAATTGTTTGATAAATATCGCTGAACTGCATATTAACCTCTGTCATAAGCTTATTTAGCCATTGGGTAAGCATAAACATGAGTATGTTGCCAAAACGCTATAAAAGCACGAACAATTTCAATAAGTTGCAGTGCAGGTTTATCAAAGAAAAAGCTTGTTACTCTGTTATTTTTTTGAACAAGGGTTTCATCGACACTTTTTCGCTTAAAATAGCAGAGAGTTGTTCGATAGATACGCGTTCTTGTAACATGGTGTCTCGATCGCGCAAAGTAACTGTATTGTTCTCTAATGTTTCGTGATCGACGGTGACACAGTAAGGCGTTCCAATGGCATCTTGACGACGATAACGCTTTCCGATGGAGTCCTTTTCATCGTATTGACATTTGAAATCGAATTTCAAGTTTTCCATTATTTCGCGTGCTTTTTCAGGCAACCCGTCTTTTTTCACCAATGGCAATATGGCCAGTTTGATGGGAGCCAAAGAAGCCGGTATTTTCAGTACCACACGCGTTTCTCCTCCTTCGAGGATTTCCTCGGTGTAAGCAGCAGCCATAATAGAAAGAAACATACGATCCACTCCAATGGAGGTTTCAATCACAAAAGGGGTGTACGATTCGTTGAGTTCAGGATCGAAATATTTAATACTTTTGCCCGAAAATTTCTCGTGGCTGCTTAAATCAAAGTCAGTGCGCGAGTGTATTCCTTCCACTTCTTTGAATCCAAAGGGCATTTCAAATTCAATGTCGGTAGCCGCATTGGCATAGTGAGCTAATTTGTCGTGATCGTGAAATCGATATTTGTGATCACCCAAACCTAAGGCTTTGTGCCATTTCAAGCGCGTAACTTTCCATTGTTTGAACCATTCTAATTCACTACCCGGGCGAACAAAGAATTGCATCTCCATTTGTTCAAACTCACGCATACGGAAGATGAATTGCCGTGCCACAATCTCGTTACGGAAAGCTTTTCCTATTTGTGCAATTCCAAACGGTATTTTCATCCGTCCAGTTTTTTGCACATTGAGGTAGTTGACAAAGATGCCTTGTGCTGTTTCAGGACGAAGATATATTTTCAATGCTCCATCAGCCGTAGAACCCATTTCGGTAGAAAACATCAAATTAAATTGACGTACATCCGTCCAGTTTTTAGTGCCGCTGACTGGGCAAACAATTTCGTAATCGACAATGATTTGTTTCAACTCAGCCAAATCGTTATCATTAAGTGCCTTCACAAAACGGGTATGAATCTCGTCGCGTTTGGCTTGATGTTCTTGTACTCGGGGATTGGTTTGACGGAATAGTGTTGCATCAAATGATTCTCCGAATCGTTTGGCCGCTTTCTCAACCTCTTTTTCAATCTTGTCGTCATATTTGGCAAGCAACTCTTCAATCAAAACATCAGCACGATAACGTTTTTTGGAATCTTTATTGTCAATGAGCGGATCGTTGAAGGCATCCACGTGACCGGAGGCTTTCCACGTGGTAGGGTGCATAAAAATGGCTGCATCGATGCCGACTACATTTTCGTTGAGTAGTACCATGCTGTCCCACCAATATCGTTTGATATTATTTTTGAGTTCTACTCCGTTTTGTCCATAATCATAAACGGCTCCTAAGCCGTCGTAGATTTCACTGGAAGGGAATACAAACCCATATTCTTTACAATGTGCAATTAACTTCTTGAAAACTTCTTCTTGTTGTGCCATGACGATTGAAAATAAAATAAAAAAGGGATCAGAAAGAATCTAAGAACAACGATTTTTCTATGCTTACAAAGTTACGATTATTTTGTAATTGGTAAAAACCTTCTATCTTTGCGCATCAATTTGTTTGTATGAAATTTTATCTGATTCTCTTTTTGTTCGCTTGTTCGCTTGTTGTTTCGGCGCAATTTCCTGATATAATTGATTATACAGCTAAGGTTCATTGGGGGTTTCGCTCGCTTTCCCATCGCAAAGTTGATGTCGTGGTGATTCATTCTACCTATAGTTTAGGTAAAAATCCGTTTGATGTGGCAGGTGTACTTGCACAATTTCGTCAATATGGAGTTGCTTCGCATTACCTGATTGATCGAAAAGGGAGAATTTATCGGCTTGTTCCCGAGGATGACGAGGCATTTCATGCAGGCAAAAGCGTATTACCTGACACAGGGCGTAAGAATCTCAATGCGACTTCCATTGGCATTGAGTTGATGAATACACCGACTATTGCTCCTGATCATCGCCAATACACCGCCTTGGTGGAATTGATTAAAAGCATAAAACAACGCTATCCGATTCATTACATTGTCGGGCATAGCGACATTGCACCAAAACGCAAAAGTGATCCATGGGATTTTAATTGGAAGATGTTTTGGCAAATGATGTCAGCATAATATGCTTGGTTTTGGAATACTCGGGGATTCTGCTAAAAAGCATCGAGTGCCGTGAGGTAATATTGAAATCCTTTGTAGTAATTGTTGTGAGTCACATCAAACCGCAGATTGATATTTGCTTTTGTGACACGAAATCGTAGCCCTGCGCCATAAGATACTTTCAATCGGTACGTGTTGAATGTTTTACTGTTGAAGACATCTCCCGTTGCACCAAAAACTGCTCCTCTTAAGGTTTCGTAAATGGGGAACCGATATTCGGCTTGCGTTGCTGCCATTACATTGTCACGAAAAATTCCTTGTGTAAAACCCCGCATCATGTCTTGTCCACCGATGGAAGCCAATAATTGAAAGGGAATGGCATCCCCTAAGCGCCAGTCTGTATAAAACTGCCACGCCAAAACTTGTTCTTTATAAAGATCAATATATTGACGAAAATCATAGCTGAATTGAACGATGTGATAGGTGCTTCCCCAAAGTGGATCGCAATAGAGCAAAGAACCTTTTGCGAAAAGTCCGCTTAACGGATAATATTGACTGCTTCTTGAATCGTAGGTGATAACTCCGCCCAATCCAATCATGGTATAGGGTTTCCACCCGGTTTGTTGAATGCTATATGCTCTGGGTTTCAGACTATCTGCTAAGACAGTTCGCTCCTTTCTGAATGCTAACTGCAATCCAAATAACAAGCGTTTTGTTAAGTAGCGCTGCAGTTGAGCGTTGACGGTAATACTTCTGGAAGTATATGGAATTGCATCTTTTAATAAAGTGCGCGGATTGTTTCCAATGCCCACAAAATAATTGGGGTAGGATTGCACATTGGCATTAGAAAATAGAAACCATGAGCTTTTGTGGCCCCAAAAGAGATGCGGATTTATGCTGAAAGAAAATTGTCTTCGCTGAGTAAAAACCGCATCAAACGTAACACTGCTTATACGAACAGGATCGATGAAATGAAAATAGTAACCACCGGCAACTCCACCAGCATAGCGTGTCTCAGGTTGATACGACAAGGTAGGTAGAACATAGAAATTCAATTTGGTGGCTATTTTCAACAACGAGTCTAATTTGATGCCTGCCGACGCAGCGGTAGCAAAAGATATAAGGAAACAGGCAACAATGAATTGTTTCCACATATTGGTCTTCGGTTAGAATCGTTTTACACAGCCTATTCTGTTAGCGTCTCAACAAGCAAGATTTCAAGTCGTCATATTGGTTGGAAAGCGCTATGTTTTGTTTCTCTTTTTCCATAAAGTGTTGCAATCGTTCTGGTATGGCAATCGGCTGTTGAATGATTGCTTCAATCGTTTCTTTGAATTTTGCCGGATGAGCCGTTTCCAGAAACAGGCCTGTTTCGTCTATGGTCAAGCCTTCTTTCAAAGCTAAATAGCCGCAAGCACCATGCGGATCAAGCAAATAATGCGTTTTCTCGTAACACATTCTCACGCCGTCTTTGATTTGTTCATCTGCGTAACGATAGCCTGAAATATCATCACAAATCGCTTTGTGCGAAGCGTCATACAAATCGATAATACGGGCAAAATTGCTCGGATCGCCTACATCCATTGCATTGGCAATGGTAGCCACTGAAGAGCGAGGCTCATAATTGCCGGTTTGAAGGTAGTTCAAGAAGATGTCGTTGCGATTATTAGCTGCTATAAATCGTTTGATGGGAAGCCCCATGCGTTTGGCAAACAAACCTGCCGTAAGATTACCAAAGTTACCACTGGGCACACTCACCACCAATTGATCAACCTTTCCGATTTTCTTTAGTTGTGCAAAAGCATTGAAATAGTAAAAGGACTGAGGCAAGAAACGAGCCACGTTGATGGAATTTGCCGAAGTGAGATTGAGCTTTTGGTTGAGATCGTCATCCATAAATGCTGTTTTGACCAATCGTTGACAATCATCAAACGTACCATCAATTTCGAGTGCCGTGATGTTTTTCCCTAATGTAGTAAACTGTTTTTCCTGAATTTCGCTTACCAATCCTTTGGGATACAAAACATATACGTGAATGCCATCTACGCCCAAAAAACCGTTGGCAACAGCGCTTCCCGTGTCTCCTGATGTTGCAACCAAGACATTGACATCAGTTTGCCCTTGTTTTTTAATAAAATAGCCCAACAAACGGGCCATAAACCGGGCGCCAACATCTTTGAAAGCCATTGTCGGACCATGGAAAAGCTCCAGTGTGAAAATATTGGGTTCAACTTTCACCACAGGGGTCGCAAAATTAAGCGTATCGTAAACGATATTTCGTAATGTGTCAGCTTCCATGTCGTCTCCAAAAAAGGCATACGCAACGCGAAAAGCAATTTCTTGAAACGAAAGTTGATCAATCTTTTGAAAAAATTCAGACGGAAGCTGATTAATATGATCCGGCATGTAGAGACCTCTGTCAGGAGCAAGTCCTTTCACAACGGCATCTTGCAACGTAGTCTTTGGTGATTGGTGATTCGTGCTGTAATACAACATAGAGATTGAAGAATTGATTGAGTAACTTGGTAATTGAAAGATTCAGACTTCAGATTGCCTATTCCCTTTGAAATTAAGTTATTCTTTATGCCTTTTCTTAAGTTCTCGTGCGAGGTCTTCTATCCGATAGCCTTTGGAAGTGAGCAAAACGATGAGGTGATAAATCATATCGGAGGCTTCGTAAATCAAGCCTTCATCTGTGCCATTGGTGGCTTCTATTACGGTTTCAACCGCTTCTTCACCCACTTTTTGTGCCATCCGGTTGATCCCGCTTTTGAACAACGAAGTGGTATACGAACCTTCGGGCATCTCCTCTTTGCGACGTTCGATGAAGTCTTGTAAATAGCGGAGAAACAAAATATCTTCCTGGTTGGTTTCTCCCCAGCAAGTGTCTGTTCCCAGATGGCAAACAGGACCTGCGGGATGTACCTTAATGAGCAAGGTGTCATCATCGCAATCGGCTGACATGGAGACAAGGTGTAAAAAGTTTCCGCTCTCTTCCCCTTTTGTCCAGAGTTTCTCACGACTACGGCTGTAGAAGGTTACCAACTTGGTTTCCAATGTCTTTTTGTAGGCTTCTTCATTCATATAACCCATCATCAGGACGGCATGTGTTACCGCATCTTGGATAATTGCAGGGATTAACCCGTTGCCTTTGTTGAAATCTAATTGCATTGTCAAAGAATTTATTTCGGAGTGAATCGAAAACATCGCATTCCGAAGTATTTATAAATATTTTCTCAAATCAGATAATTGAATACGACCTTCGTAAATGGCTTTCCCAAAAACAACGGCAGGGATTTGCGCAGCATTCAATGCGTCAATGTCGGCTATACTGCTCACACCACCACTGGCAATGAGATGTAAACTCGGGAAATGTGCCAATATTTTCTGATACAAAGCCACCGACGCGCCTTCTAACATGCCATCTTTAGCAATGTCGGTACATAGAACGTACAGAATGCCCTTTTTCACATAATCCTCAATAAACGGGATCAGGTCAATATTCGTGTTTTCCAGCCAGCCGGTAATGGCAATTTGTTCATTGTGAACATCGGCGCCTAATATAATGCGATCGGCGCCGTACTGTTCGATCCAGGCTGAAAAAAGGTTCGGTTGTTTCACGGCAATGCTGCCTCCGGTTACCATCGAAGCACCGCTCTCGAATGCAATGCGCACATCTTCATTGCTTTTTAATCCACCGCCAAAGTCGATCACAAGATTGGTATGTGTAGCAATTGTTTCCAAAACCGCTTTGTTGACAATATGCTGTGCTTTCGCCCCATCCAAATCCACCAGGTGCAATCTACGAATGCCCGAGTCGGCAAATTGTCTGGCAACTTCTAATGGACTTTCGTTATAGATTTTCTTTTGCGCGTAATCGCCTTGTGAAAGCCGCACACACTTTCCATCAATAACATCAATGGCAGGAATAATTTCAATCATGAACCAATAAGCATCAAAGAAATGAATATTGTTACAAAGGTAATGGTTTTTCCACAAAGAGGAAAAAGTGCAAGCTCAAACTCATTCACGGTAGATTCAAGTATCAAATGCGACAGTTTACCGCAATTCGGATAACAGGATTTGTCAGCGCACGATGTTAAATGTAGGTTTCTTGGAAGGTTTAACAACCGATCAAATGAATTTGATACAAAAGATACTCACCCAACGTGTGGAAAACGTTCAGTATCTATTATTTGAAATTCCAGTAAGCGACGATTCTATTGTAAATAAGCATGTTGATGAGTGCTATAATCGATTGGCAGCCGAAAAGCGGATCGATTCCCAGTATAAGCCAAAGAAGAAACCCTACGCCAAAGGCAAGGATTTAGAGATCATCGATTTGAACAGCATACGCAATAAAGATATTCGGGAGACAGGCGCCGAATGGATGTCCTATCAGGCAGCAGAACAATTGTGTATCACGACATTTCTTGAGGGTCGGGCTGGAACGATCAGGATATACGATTAGCCCAACCCCATATCATTAGCCGAGCAGTATATCCTGCCTCCGAGTATGAAACCACGCGTTGGATCAAGGAGAATTCGGCTATTTGCGAAGTAACAGGCTATACATTCAAAAGATAACCAAAGACCGATTATATTGCATGGCAAAAAAACTTTATACACAGAAAGACGGCTTGGAGCAATATTTATCCCTTCGTATGAACTGTTTGACATAGAGGACAAAATCATGCTTTACGACTTGACAAATACTTACTTTGAAGGTCGTAAACAAGGAAGCGGCTTGGCTATATTCGGGCGAAGCAAAGAGAAGCGATGCCAAATTAGTTGTTTTAGCGTTGGTAATTAGGGTCTGCTGAAAAACGCTGAAAGCGATTAAGGTGATTAGCCTTCGGTGAAACCGGAGGATCATAAACAACGGAAGTCATCAACCCCGAAGAGGGTTATATGTTGTTAATGTATTTATATTGAACTATTTAATGGCTTTTTTTATCTTGGGAGCTATTAAAATTAAATCCTTTCAGGATTCCCAAAGGCGTTATTAAAAATGAGGAGCAAGAGAAATGAGTGCTTACACTTGATCTATTTGCACACGAATGTGTGTAAATGATGCACTTGGAATCGATACTCACACAAATAGGTGTCTCTTTTTCAGCAACTTCTTTTTTTATGAACATCCGGTATTTATTTCAAAGGTGTTTTTTAGGTAAAAGCAATTATGTTGCTGATTTAATTCATCGGACTGAAAAAAAAAGGAACGTTAGTGCTACCCCTTTTCCTGAAATTTTATTTCAAATTCCTTTAGCCGTATTTGCGTCATATCCGGTGCAGACGGCTACCCGACGGCTATTCAACGGCCTATAAAAACTCATTGAAAAGACAGGCATAATACATTTATAACTGAGATATAGTACATCTTTAAAGGAGTACTATATATGTACTATATCTATACTATATATGAG
>DAIDKM010000033.1 GCA_027450045.1 Paludibacter sp.
GAAGGCTTTACTATACCATATCCATTTCACGATCTTGAGGTTAAAAAGTCCCCTTTAGGGGATTTAGGGGTAATAAATAGACAATAAGGTTCTTTTGAATTGAGAGATTGTCTTTCAACTAAGGGGTAACTACATAATAATAAGGGTTTTTAGTCTGAATCTCTCATTTTCGTTTTCCAACCTTAGTAGCAAGATGCAACAGATAAAAGCCAACCTTATTACCTTATTGATAAATGAAAAAGTGGCCATTCAACCCTTTGGGTTGGTGTTCTTTTGTACTGATAGCAATCCTCCAATTGCATTGGAGGTTATGCACATTCTGTCCTACGGACATTACATCATCCAACCGATTTCACCCTCTCCTTGGAGAGGGCCGGGGTGAGGTCTAAAGCCAAAGCTAAGATAATAAGGGTTTTTAATATGGAATCCTTATTTTCGTTTTCCAAATGGGAGTAGTAATGTGACAAAAAAGCAGGACGAGTTCAGTGTAAATAAGAATCCCTCAAAACTTTATTTCCTCAATAATTCCCATTTTTTGCATTAGGAAAGAAGCATTTAGCTTTTTGCTGATTCCCTTTTTAAGCTTATAGTCAAAAAACAATTGGTCATCCGTCAGTTCTACTTCAAAGCAGGAGTTGTTGACGATTTCCGGGTATTTTGTTTCCAACTCACCGATTGAGAGATCATGCGTTGCAATGATGACCATTGCATTCAGACTGATCAATTTTTCGAGCAATCCGAATGAGCCTATTTTCTTGTCTTTTGTATTGGTTCCCCGCAATATCTCGTCCAGGATTACCAGCGTGTAGGGATGCGATGCTGCATGCTCAAGTATCTCTTTCAGACGCAAAAGCTCCGCGTAAAAGTAGGATTCATTATTGGAAAGCGAATCTTGTATTTTTATACTTGATAGGATATCACAGGGAGTGAACTCAAACTGTTGCGCAACAACCGGCGCGCCATTCATCGCCAACAATAAATTCACGGCAACAGTGCGCAGGAACGTACTTTTTCCCGCCATATTGGCTCCGGTAATAATAAGGACAGAAGGTGTATTTGAATTTTTGAACGTGTTGTTAACCCTCACGTTAGGATGCAGCAGAGGATGACCCATCGCCACAGCTTCAATAACAAAACGATCTCCGCGAATCGTTGGATATGCCACGTTTTCACTATTATTAAAAGCAAAGGTGGCAAAACTAATCAGGACTTCCATTTCAGAAAGAGATGAAAACCATATTTTGATGCTTTCTTTATGATTGGCTTTCCATTTCAAAAGGTGATGATACGTTTGTATATCAAGAAGAAATAGTGCATTTAAGACAAAGGATATTAAAGGGCTGTCCCGTATTTCAAGTATGGAAAGAATTCTGAACAAAGACTTTAGGGCAATACTCGCTTTCGCTTCGCCTTTCAATAGTTGTTGCTGAAGTTTTTGCAGATGATCGGCGTCGAAATGCTCTTCCTCTGCGAGTTTAAACAATGCGGTATATTTTACAAAGATATCAGCCACATTCCTGAGATGCGAATGGGCTTTCGCGATTTTTTTATTTTGCCTACCCACAACAGTCAACGAAACCAGGATAGGCCATAGTATTGATGCCCAGGTTAAGACTTGAACTGCTGCCAGAATAATCCACACGATATTGATAAAAGCCAGGATCAACGAGACATTTCTTATCCTTGTACTGTTTTCATTTTCTGCATCAATCCATGTTTGCAAGGAAGCAATCTCATGCCCATTTTCAGGAATGGATCTCCCGTTTGCCTGAAAGTCGTGCATAAAATCGGTTTTCCCGCTCAATTCTCCGATAGCTTTTTGCTTTGCATGAATAACATCTGTCTCTTTGTCGGGACTGCAAAGACTCTGCGCCAAACGCATTCTCCCGATACGGGTAGTGCAGCGGTTGACATATTGAAAAAGAGACACTTTGCCGAATAGATCAAAATCATTTGCCAGGAATGGATTCATGGTAGCATACGACATTCCTGTGTCGCGCTGACTGTATTCGTGATCAAGAAAAAGTAGCTCTTCCTTCATGATTTGTATCTTAAAGGAGACTATTTTCAGTTTGTCCTCGAGTTTGGCATACTTCTTTACAAGGATTACGAAAGAGACTAACGATAATAGCGAGAAAACGAGAAACAGGAAATGTCTCTCTACTGAAAAGAAGAGAATCAGGAACCCTGCAAAAGCGATAAAGAACAGCATCCGCAGCCATGAGACTCGTTTGCTTTTCCGTTTTAACGCAGTAAGCTCCCCTTCAAGCAACAGGATTTTATGTTGATAATAATCAAATGGAGACATGTGTGTTTATGTATTTTAATTGACCTCGTTTTCACATGAGTTAGTGTGATCAACTTTGAATAACCACTGTTACCGATTCATAGTTAGTTAAAGCCAATGAACCGATCACAAAGAGACAGGTTCCACCGTGTAACCAGCTTTTCGTAATTGAGACACTAATCCGTTGTCGCCAACCAGGTGCATAAAGCCCACGGCAATAAAACAGGATTGATCATTCATCAAAGCAGGCAGTTCTTTCATCCAACGGGCATTCCGGTCATCGACCAACAGCTTTTCTTCGGCAGGCGTCATGGAGTCATCTTCTTTGTTGAGCGCTTCTGCTTTCGCCATATCGCCTGCAAGATATGCCGCGTTCAACTCTTTTAATAGTTCAATTCCTTTCTGCGACTCTTTTATGTCTTTCATCAGAATCTCAGCTTGACGTTTCAGCGGAATTTCGTTGAACAAAATATCCATTTCCTGATCGATTGTCTCCAACCCAATCACTTTTTTGTTGTTTGCCTTTGCATTTTGTTGAAAAAGAATATCTACTCCTTCGGGTTGTTTGCTAAGACCCATCACTTTCGAGTACATCATAACCGAGTACATCATATCCAGCAACATGGGTTTCATGGTTCCTATCTGATCCAATCCCACCTGCATGAGTTGTTTGAAATCATAGTCCGCCAGGGCGTAATCTTCGGGAGACAATAACTCTTTCATGGTCGTATCCTTCATCATTCCCCCTTGCATCATTTTCGCCTTCAGATTTGGATCACTCATATCCATTTCTCCCACAACAGCATCTGCCTGTTCACTAAGGGCCAGTATTTTATCAAACCCGTTGATTTGATCTTTTTCAATTAAATGATGGGTTCCGAAGAGATAACTTGGTTTTACCAGGCCATTACCCGATATCTTCCACAACAATTGCGCATGTGCGCCAACTGTTATACACAATGCGACAAACGCAATAATAGCGATTCTTTTGTTCATACGTAAGTAATTTGTTTTTAAGGTCGTTTGGAATTATTCATAGGTTAATGATTGCTTGATTCCACTTCATCAGTCCATTCCAAAATATCACCGGGTTGGCATTGCAACTCTTTGCAGATCGCTTCGAGAGTACTGAAGCGGATTGCTTTTGCCTTTCCGGTTTTCAATATTGAAAGGTTGGCCGGCGTAATTTCAACTCTTTCCGAAAGTTCATTGAGCGATAGTTTACGTTTAGCCATCATCATATCTAAATTCACTCTAATGGGCATATCCTTTTATATCGTTAGTTCTTGTTCCTCTTTCAGTTCCGATCCTCTGGCAATGACCTCTGCAATCAACAATGCCACAAAACCCAATAAAAGCCATATCATGCTTGGATAAGCAAATGCAATATCATACTTCGCAAATTGAAATAGCGTTGTGTTGATCTCAAATAATGAAAATCGCCATATCAAAACGGCAAAATAGACAATGAATAGACAGACAGCCAGTCGTCTGATTTTTCGTATCACTTCTTTGGCAAAAATAGTACTTTTCACAACAGAATATAGTAACCTGTAGAATAATATCGGAATATAGCTTGCGAAAATTAGTATTACCAACATCGATATAACTTCAAGTATTGTGTACCCAATAATGGAAGCAGAGCTTGGCATGTCACTTGGTAAATAAACCCAGATTGGATTCTTTTGAAATATTTGGCCAACGATTTTCTCCCCTGTTTTCAGGTTGAGAATGGAATCCTGATTTATATTCTGTTCATATTTTGGAATTAAAGGTACCTCATAATTAGATACTGAGCCTATAACATGTGAATTCACTTTTTCTCTTTCATGATTGAATCTCACACTTTGATTGCCTATACTAAGCCCATTTTTAACACTAATTGCTATCAATGCCAAATAAGTAATTCCTATTAAAACGGCTAATAAAGTCAATCTCTGTTTTCCATCTCGTTTTTTCATATTTTTCGATTTTATGCAACTATTCCGCATGAAGCAAAGCCAAATCAGCGGAACATACCAGCTCCTTTTTGTCGATATTTTTGAATCGCTATACTCATCCAATACATGATGATTACGATTATAAATGAATGTCGCGCCATTGCTCCGGCTGCATAACCGAGGTTATACAAAGTCATATTCCTGGCATTGCCGAGGTTTACAACGGTAACAACGATCGAGATAGCAACAACGATCGCAACGAATAACACAACCCGGAGGGTTTTCTTGTTTTTCATATCCTTTTTTGTTAGTTGATTGTGACTAAAGACGGTTTACATTTATCGTTTATCGATATGCAAAGATATTTGTTTTTATCGAAAAACAAAAATGGTTTATCGATAATCAATAATTTTCTTTATGAGCAACCTCGTGAAGTCATATATTTGTCATACCTTTATGGGGAAATAAAACCGAATCAGGAATTTACTGAACTTCAGCGAACATGATCCGAGACGGATTGTATTGTAAAATCTAAAGAGTATCGGGGAACGGCATTGGGCAAGCACCACGAAAAGGGTATCATCCAAAGAGATTAAAGCGTTAAACATTTTCAAATTAAAACATTCACTAACCTATTTCTGCGTGTTGTCTGGTGTGTGTTTTTGTCAGGGTCCCACATCTTTCCCCGTTATTTCCACAATTTTCTACAGTTTATAAAAATGTCAAATAACTGATTTATATTATATTGCATATCATGGCATAATTATTGAATAGTATTTGCTGTAAACAATCGATACAGGGTGTGCGTTCTTTTACCGAACTTGAAAGAAAAGGGAGGTGAGCTTGAGGGCTAACTTATTAAGTGCTTATTCATATTAATTGAGACGCTGGAAATATAGTACAAACCATTAAATTCATCAAAATGAGAACAATTAAATTTTATGTAGTTATTACCGTGCTTGCCTTAGTGACGGTATCATGTGTCGAAAATTCGACAAAATACAAAGCCGTTGTTGCACAACGGGATTCACTGGCTATGCAAACGCAAGCCTTAGACTCCTCTTACAATCAGACACTTTCCTTTTTGAATGATATCGAAGCAGGATTTGCCAATATAAATCAAAATGAAAGTGAGATGAAGGTTAACCTCAAAGGGGCAGAAGGTTCCTCGAATAGAAAAGAACAAATTGCAGCTCAGATGATGGAGATCAAACAAACCATGGAGCAGAACAAAGCAAAGATTATGGGACTACAGCGCCTTGCTGCTAAAAACAAGAAAGCAAATGCTATGTTGAGAGAAACGATTCAACGGCTGCAAAGCGAACTGGATGCACAAAGTGCTCAGATCCAGTCTTTACAGGCAGAACTTGCACAGAAGAACATTAAAATCAATGAGCTGAATACAACTGTGGCAGAGCAGGGTAAGAACATTGCAGACCAAAACAACGTGATTGAACAACAACAATCTACCTTAAAGGGTCAGGATGCAAATATGCACACGGTATGGTATTGTGTGTCTTCGTTAAAACAGCTCAAGAATGAAAAAATAGTAACCGGTGGTGGTCTTTTCCAATCTAAGAAATTATCGGCTAATGCATTCGATCCAAAGTACTTTATTCAGGCCGATTTAAGAAACATTACGTCCATACCGACCAATAGCAAAAGGGTAAAAATTCTTTCATTGCACCCTACCGATAGTTATAAACTGGTAAAAGACTCCGATAAGAAGATCACGATTGAAATTACCAATGCTGCAAAGTTTTGGAGCGCTTCCAGATACCTGGTTGTACAAATATAATTTTTTTGCAGATTAATGATATTCATTTAATAGGACGATTCTGTTTCTGAAGGGACATAAATATCCATGATATTTTTTATCTTTGTTCCCTGTATGAAACAGAGAATCCTCATAATCGAAGATGACACCACCTTTGGCACAATGTTGCAAAGCTGGTGTCATCGTCATGGTTTTGAAGCAGAATTATGTACAGGTGTTTCATTGGCACAAAGAGAACTAACCCATACAAAAGTTCATTTAGTGCTGAGCGATTTGCGATTACCCGACGGTGACGGAATTATGTTGCTGCATTGGATGCGGGATCGAAAGATGGAGATACCTGTTATCGTGATGACAAGCTATGGAGAAATCCAAAGTGCAGTGGCAGCGATGAAACTTGGTGCGGAAGATTTTCTGGAGAAACCGATGAATCCTTCCATTTTGAAAGAGAAAATAGAATTGGCTCTTTCGAAAAAACCTGCTGCCTCAAAAACGATTGACACGATTGTCAATGATATGATATTGGGCAAAAGTGCTGAAGCAAAGCAAATGTACGATCACATCCTGAGGGTTGCTCCTACACGCATGTCCGTGTTGATCGTGGGCGAAAGCGGTACAGGTAAAGAATATGCAGCACGAATGATTCACGAAAATAGTCCGCGTCGAAACAAGCCTTTTATTGCAGTCGATTGCGGCAGTTTGTCACGCGAACTGGCTCCGAGCGAACTGTTCGGACACCTTAAAGGATCATTTACGTCGGCTATTGAAAATAAAACAGGCGTTTTTGCGCAGGCAGATCTGGGAACCGTCTTTCTTGACGAAGTGGAGAACCTCTCGTATGATGTGCAGGTACAATTGCTCCGGGCGTTGCAGGAACAAAAGGTACGTCCGGTAGGATCTGCCAAGGACATCAAAGTGGATGTGCGTATTCTTGCTGCCACGAATGAAGATCTGGGAACTGCTATTGCCGAAGGGCGTTTCCGTGAAGATCTTTATCACCGCCTGAATGAATTTCCCCTCTTTATTCCACCTATCCGCGATCGCAAGGGAGATATCGAAATCTTTGCCAACGAGTTTCTTCGTCAGGCTAATGAGGAATTGGAAAAATCGGTGAAGGGATTTTCACCTGAAGCAATGGATATGTTCGAAAAGCATCACTGGAGCGGGAATCTGCGCGAATTACGCAATATGGTACGACGGTTGGTACTGTTTGCTTCGAATGATATGATCACGCCTGACGACATCCCTGTTTTTGTATCACCATCGGCAAGTAACGATCTGGCGCTACAACCCGAAAACGAACGTGAACAGATAGAGAACGCGCTACGCAAAACCAGAGGCAATAAAACATTAGCCGCTCAGTTGCTGAAAGTGGACCGCAAGACTCTCTATAACAAAATGCACCTGTACGGCATCAAACTTTAATCGATAGGATTGTTTCCACATCATTCTGCCATCCCTCATACACCCTGCCGCGCCGAGCATCCATACGGCGTAGAGCATCTGCCGGATAGCCGAGCAAAACGAACATGGGTAACATTTTGTGACAGGTTGCCTGAGCTTTATTGAAGTCGGCATCTGCAAGAGCTTGCTTCAGAATTTCATAATTTTCGACAGTAGAAGTTCGGAACAGCTCCCTGATCTTTTCTTCGTCTTCTTCCAGAAAGCTATCGTTGGCATTATCTCCTTCGCCAAACATCTCGCGCAATGATTCCAGGGTAAAAGGTTTTGGCAAAAAACCGTTGAATCCGAGCTGAGCGGCTTTTTCAGCCGTAAAATCACTATGTCCGGTCATCACGATTACCGGAACACTTCCTGCCAAAGCCAGAATATCCAGTCCCGAAAGCTCCCCCATTTCCAGGTCGGTTAAAATAACATCGGAGTCGCTTTCCACCACCTTATGTCCCAGTCGGATCAGCATGTCACGTGCCATCTCTACTACTACCGGATCATCATCATGTATAACAATTTTTTTTGTTCCCTGTTTTATCTTGTTCTCTGCTATCAGGCAGGGAATTGTCACCTTAACGGTGGTGCCTTTGCCAACCTGTGAGGTTACATGAATAGTTCCATCCAGCAATTCTATCAACCCTTTCACTACATACATTCCCAGTCCGGTGCCATGTGCCAACGTGTTATTACTTTCCACCCGGGAAAACGGTTCGTATATTTCCTCCAGTTTGTCGTCCGGGATTCCTGCACCGGTATCCTTTACTTCAATGCAGAGTTGTTGATCGGAGTATGTGGTTGTAAGTTGTATTTCTCCTGCACGCGTGTATTTGATAGCATTCGACACAAGGTTGATCATGATTTGCTTTATTTTCATCTGATCGGAAATGAGTCGGGTTTTATCCGAAGAAAAGGCAAAGGAGATATTTTTTGCTTCAGCCAGAGGCATAAACATTTGTCCGATCTCATCACTCAATTCTCCGAGAGAAAAGGTGGTTGAGGTAAGTTGTAAGGAACCTTGTTCGAGGCTGGAATATTCCAACAGATTTTCCAACAAAGCCAAAATATGTCGGGCAGAGTTTTGCATCGATTTAATATCTTCACCTTGCTGACGGCGAAGTTCCAGATAACCGAGAATCGATCCCAACGGGCTTTTAATATCGTGAGAAACAGACAATAGCAGCTTGTGCCGGCTTTCCATCACCTGCCGGATTCGATCGCGAGCCTCTTTGCCTTTGTTTACATCATAAATAATAAGTAGAATAAACAACAGGATCACTCCTAACGCAACTATTCCACCAATAATCGAGAGGGTGTAGTTCCGGTTGATCGTATGTTCGCTTTGTTCAATGGAAGCAAGCACCGAATTGAGCGTCTGCCTGTGAAGCTCCAGAAGCAGACCTGCAACCTGAATGGAAATTTCCCTGTCGGACATAATCTGATTTGCCACTTGTTGTTCAATCGCCCGGATGTTTTTTTCATAACGTTTGCCTGCAACAAGAACCAAATCCTTTACTTCCGAAAGAATGGGAGAGGTGTTGGTATTTCCCACCCGAATTGTATCGACGCGCAGATTGGAAACCACCATCGTGCCATTCTTCTCGGGACTAAACACCTCTTTGAGTCTTCTGAAGAAATTCTTTTTCTTTGTTGATGGTTTATAAACTGTGTCTTGTCGAATGGTGACAATATGCGAGGTGATGTTTTGTTGCGGTTTATATGTCCGAATGCGTTCGCTGATCGGAGTAAGCGGATTTTCATTATCTAACAGTTGGTTCAGCTCCGAGATATTGGAAGTTTGCCGGGCGAGAAGGTTCTTGATTTGTTGTAACTTTTCTTTTCCTACAGGTTCGATAACAGTGAGGGTGTCAATTAACGCGTTAATAGAGATGAGTTTCTTTCTAAAGTTATTGATGTAAGTTGTGTCGTGAGTAGAAACAAAAAGGCTCACCGACGATTGTGCGTCACTTACGGCATAAATCAATTCGTTAGTCAACACAAGAACCTGATGCTGTTTTCCTACCTCAACCTGTTGGCTGTTGATATTCCTTCGCATATTATAAAGGAATATCAGCATCACCGTAACAGCAATTCCTGTGATAATGTATAACCCTGCAGCTTTGAAACGAATTTTATTTTCGATATTCATTATGCAAAGTTAGAGATAATTCTTCTCACACAACAAGTCAAGCCAATTTCAACTATAAAAGGCTACTAACAATGCAAATTGAAAGTAGCCTTCTTAACTGTGTTGTCAGTTTAACCGGGCGTCGCTATTGCACAACTACCGTGCCCAGGTTAGTATCACTTCCAAATGAAACGGTGGCAGTCGTTGTTTTTGTAACAACCGTGGTATCCATCGGCATAAACTGAACAGTGTAATTACCAGAGGTAAACCCTGAAAGTTGAAAATAATTATTTTTGGTTGTATCCGACATAGTCGAGATGGTGTCTGTTCCGTTAACCACAAATACTTTTGTAGGCAAATTAGAAGGAGAAACATTCCCTTTTATATTAGAGGTTGCTTCTACAACATAAGCCCTCAAAACAGGTTTCAGCAGATATACCCCATTCCCGTTTGCAAAGATAGACTTTCCGATATTGAAGTCAATCATAATGGAATAGTCGCCAGATGATGGAACTGTTGAATCAATGTTAATCTTGATTCCCGATTGTTGGCCGCTTGGGATGGTCAATGCGTGGGTGGTACCATCCAACAAGGTCACAGAGTTGTCGGTTCCTAAGACTAACCGTACTTGCTTAATTGCAACATTGTTCGGCAAAATGATTTGCGACAATAACGTACTATCACCATTCATCAATGATTTCAGGTCATACACTCCGGGGATAAACGAAGTAACTTTCGTAATCGACGAATCAGCCGTCACATAATCAATCTCATTAATTTGAACATTTACCTTCGTAAAGTTTAGTTGAAAACCCTTCAAGGCCGGAGCATCTGTCAGCAAGAACGATACTGTTTGTGGCGAACTCAAGGTTTTATTGGTATTGCATGATAGCAATGTTACCACACCAACCAATACAATAAAAAACTTCATCGTTTTCATAATAATTTTATTTTGAATTTTGTTTAATCTAATCAAATAACAAAGAGGATAAATCCCAATTTAGCAAGCTGTTGCATTTATTTTATTCTAATCTTCTTTTCGATTATCACTATATCACCAGAGCAAGTGGCATACAATAACATGCACTTCGGTTACAATTGCACTGTCAATCCAAATTTACCGTCAGCAAAAGCGTTGCCACCTCCAAATTCTAAGTTAAGCGCCACACGTCTTGAAATAAAGTAGCGTCCTCCAATCTGCAACCCCAATCCTAGTCCAGAGGTGTATGATCCCTGATAGGTGTCTGGTGAATTCCAAATATAAAAGCCAACATTTAAGCCTGCATATAAATCCCAGTTTTGGGGAATAGAAAGCAAATTGTTAAAGTGGTAATTAAAATTACCGGCAATTCCCTCAATCGAGTGATCGTAATAAATATTGTTCACCTGGTCGCGATAAGAGCGATAGGTAAATTCGCCGCCCAGGGTAACATCATCACTTACGGCATAGTCTAACCCAACATAGAGAGGGACTCCCCAATCGGAAAAACCAACTCCGAAATTCAACTGCGTTTTACCCATGGGCAACGAATTTTGCCCAAACGACATTACTGCAAAAAAAGCAAATGTTGCAAATAAAAGAATTTTCTTCATGGTCATTGTTCCATTATAAATGTTATGATATTGTCTCACTTTTAATCACGATCGTGGCCACGTCCTCTTTGTTCGGCATGGTCATGTCCATGTCCATGTCTGTAACCTTCATTGTTATAGCGTGCATCACCGTTATGTTCCCAATCTTTATGCCTTCCATTATCTTCGCTACCAAAATAACGTCGATTTTCCTGATAGTTGTTTTGATAACCACGGTAATGCATCACATAATAATTATTACGCAAATAGGGTTTAGGATCGTTTATAATTACTTTATATGTTGAATAAAGATCGAAGCGATGATATTCCGGCGGTAACTCTCTGGAAAACATCCATCTATTTCCATCAGGGTAAATAAACTCATGGGTTGGTACAGAATAATAAATTCCCAGTTCTGGAAGGAAATAATATTCAGCATGATCATACGATGCAGGTGCCCATTGTGGCTGTAAATTAATATTAAAATTTACCCGCACTTGCCCTTTAACTGTCGAGAAATATGTAACAGCAAGAGCACTAATCAAAAATAAGATCTTAATTTTTTTCATACGTTTATTTTATTTTTTAATTAATAGTATATGGAACTCGCAAATAAATATTTTAGTTCTGATTTAATGCACATTTAATTTTGAAAATAACTAATCAAACCAATTAATAGATAAAGCATATGAATTGCGATGCAGAATAATTTTGTCAAAACCACAATCAATCTATTTTGCCGATAAAATTATTGTGTTCATGCCTCTTTGATTTAACGCAATGTTCGATTGTGCTCTAATACCTATATCCAATAATTGTGCCATGTGATTAATTTATTTATAATCAGTTGTTTGTTGCGTGTGGAAACTGTGGAAAATTGTGGAAGTCTGTAGAAGAATAGTGCGGAATAGAGTGGAGAGCTATTAAATTGTCCGTAATCTTACTTTTTGTTTACTTCTTCTACAACCCTATTGCAGAACGATACAGAACACAATTATTTACCATTGAGATATTGACAATTTACCAATGAGCTTCTTCCGGCAGAATTACAAAATGCGCAGAATTGACAAATTATCTGATTCCTTTAACCTATAGCTTTTTTCTCATTTGTAATTAATAGTAAATCTGCAAATTGTCAGATTCAATTGGCACATTGGCACATTGGCATATTGGCATATTGTCTGATGCTTACATTTTACATCTTTAAACTTGACTGTTACAATTGTCTATTGCCTATGTTGTTCCCTTTGCTATTGCCTTCATCTTTGCCCCTTTCCAATAGTTTTAGTACTTTTGTATTGTATTTGTCAGGGATATTCATTTTGACGTAACAGATTACATACAATTATTTTACTGACAACGGCAATACTTAATCACGTTCAATTCATTAATCACTTTTCGAGTGAACTCAATGCATAAATTCATTATCAGCGGCGGTGGAACAGGCGGCCATATTTTTCCCGCAATAGCCATTGCCAATGCCCTCAAAGAAAAAGAACCCGAGGCGGAAATCCTTTTTATCGGAGCCGAAGGTCGCATGGAAATGGAGAAAGTCCCGAATGCCGGCTATCGCATCATCGGCCTTCCAATTCGGGGATTCGATCGCAAGAATCTTTTACGCAATGTAGGAACGTTGTTGCATCTTCTCAAGTCGATGCGCATGGCAAAGAAAATCATTCGTGACTTTCATCCCGATGCAGTGATTGGCGTGGGTGGTTATGCCAGCGGCCCAACACTTAAAGAAGCTGCCCGCATGAACATTCCCACTATGTTGCAGGAACAAAATTCGTATGCCGGCGTTACCAATAAGCTATTGGCAAGCAAAGCAGCCTGCTGTTGTGTTGCCTACGAAGGCATGGAAAAGTTCTTCCCCAAAGAGAAAATTGTGTTGACAGGAAATCCTATCCGGCAGGACTTGCAACTCGACCCATCACGCATGGATGAAGCATATCGCTATTTCAACCTTGACAAATCAAAAAAAACGCTGCTTATCATCGGTGGCAGTCTGGGTGCGCGAACCATCAACCAAAGCATCTTGGCAAAATTAGATGCGCTTATTGAAGCCGATGTGCAAGTGATTTGGCAAACGGGGAAATTCTATTTCGAGCAAATAAAAACAAGTACTTCTTCACTGCAAAAGTCGTCTGTTTTTATCACCGACTTCATTGCCCGCATGGACTTTGCTTATGCGGTAGCCGACGTAGTGATTTCGCGGGCAGGAGCAAGTTCCATCTCCGAACTTTGTTTATTAGGTAAAGTTGCCATTTTGGTACCTTCGCCCAACGTAGCCGAAGATCATCAAACGCATAACGCGATGGCATTGGTCAACAAAGACGCTGCTATCATGGTGCGCGATGCGGATGCTCCTCAAACGTTGGTGGACGAAGCCATCCGGTTGTTGAACGACTCCGATCGAAGTAAATTACTCTCGGTCAACTGTGCTTCCATGGCGCAACACGACTCCGCGCGACGCATTGCCGATGAAATCATAAGACATATTCCCACAAAATGAATTCCACAACAGAGAGACAGTAGAAATTACGAAGTTAAATCGGGTTTTTCCTGTCCTTTTCCAAGCATTACATCAGATATTCATATAAGAAAACCAAAACTATGAGCGACGATAAAAAAATCATCTTCTCAATGGTGGGCGTCAGTAAATCGTTTACCCCACAAAAGCAGACATTAAAAAACATTTACCTCTCGTTTTTCTATGGAGCCAAAATCGGGATCATCGGTCTCAACGGTTCGGGAAAATCCACGTTATTGAAAATCATTGCCGGCATCGAACCTTCTTACGAAGGCGAAGTGGTTTTTGCTCCCGGGTATTCTGTCGGGTATTTACCACAGGAACCACATCTGGACGAGAACAAAACAGTGAAAGAGGTGGTGCAGGAAGGCGTGCAGGAAGTGATGGATTTACTCACCGAGTTTGAAGCTATTAACGAGAAGTTCGCGGATCCCGATGCCGATTTCGATGCACTCATTGCCCGCCAGGGTGAGTTGCAGGAAAAACTCGATCATTTAGACGCATGGAACATAGATAATAAGTTGGAGCGCGCGATGGACGCTTTACGTTGTCCTCCCGAAGATGCTTCTATCAGTACATTGTCGGGTGGCGAGTTGCGGAGGGTAGCGCTTTGCCGGCTTTTGTTGCAACAACCCGATATTTTACTGCTTGACGAACCGACCAACCATTTGGATGCCGAATCGATTGAATGGCTCGAACACCATCTGCAACAATATGCAGGAACAGTGATTGCCATCACGCACGACCGCTACTTCTTAGACAATGTGGCAGGATGGATTTTGGAACTCGACCGCGGCGAAGGTATCCCATGGAAAGGCAACTATACTTCATGGCTCGAACAAAAGACCCAACGTTTGGCACAAGAAGAAAAGCAGGCAGGAAAACGACGCAAAACTCTCGAACGTGAATTGGAATGGGTACGTATGGCGCCAAAAGCCCGTCATGCAAAAAGTCAGGCACGCCTTAGCGCTTATGACCGTTTGTTGAACGAAGACCAAAAAGAACGCGAAGATAAATTGGAAATCTACATCCCCAACGGACCACGTCTTGGCAACAAAGTGATTGAAGCAAAAGAAGTCAGCAAAGCGTTTGGCGACAAGCTGCTTTTCGATAACCTTACCTTTTCGCTTCCGCCAAACGGCATTGTAGGTATCATTGGCCCGAACGGTGCAGGAAAAACAACGTTGTTCCGCCTTATCATGGGATTGGAACAAGCCGACAAAGGCACCTTTGAAATAGGAGAAACCGTTACACTGGGTTATGCCGACCAATCACATGCCGATATTGATCCTCAAAAAAGCGTTTATCAAACCATCTCCGGTGGTTTGGATTTGATTCGTATTGGCGGGAAAGAGATCAATGCCCGTGCTTACCTGTCGCGTTTCAACTTCACGGGAGGCGATCAGGAAAAATTGTGCGGCGTACTCTCCGGTGGCGAACGAAATCGGCTTCATCTCGCATTGACGCTCAAGTCAGAAGCCAACGTGCTGCTGCTTGACGAACCCACCAATGATATTGATGTGAATACTTTGCGTGCTTTGGAAGAAGGATTGGAAAACTTTGCCGGTTGCGCTGTGGTCATCTCCCACGACCGATGGTTCCTGGATCGCATCTGCACCCATATCTTAGCATTTGAAGGCAACTCCGAAATCTTTTTCTTTGAAGGATCCTATTCGGAATATGAAGAGAATAAAATCAAGCGTCTTGGCGATGCAACGCCGAGACGGATTCGCTACCGGAAGTTGATGTAGGAAAATCGGTAGATAGTAGAAATCGGGAAGGCAGAAGTTAGAGAAGATAAATCGGCTCAAATCGTTATTAAGCAGGTGAATCATTTAAAAAGACAAAGGCGGCTATTGAGTAAATAACCGCCTTTTGTTGTTTTTGCAAAATTCACTCAATAGCCGCGAATGGCTTCGATACCCGGCAATACTTTTCCTTCAATCATTTCCAACAAAGCGCCTCCACCGGTTGAGACATAGCTCACTTGGTCGGCTAACCCAAACTTATTGATGGCAGCAACGGAGTCACCACCGCCGATTAGCGAGAAAGCGCCATTCCTGGTTGCAGCAACAATCGATTCGGCAATAGCTTTGGTACCACCGGCAAATGCTTCCATTTCGAATACACCGGCAGGTCCGTTCCACAAAATGGTTTTGGAATTCTTAATCACATCGCTCATTTGATCAACGGCAATAGGGCCTAAGTCAAGGCCTAACCAACCGTCAGGGATCACATCGTTGTTGCAAACTTTGGTTGCGGCATCAGCAGCAAATTTGTCAGCAATAACAGAATCAGTTGGCAACACTAAGTTGACGTTGTTTGCTTTTGCTTTTGCAATAATGTCGTTAGCCAGTTCCAACATATCATCTTCACAAAGAGAGCTACCCACTTTGCCTCCTTGTGCTTTAGCAAACGTGAAAGCCATGCCACCCACGATAAGCAGGTTATCCACTTTGGTAAGCAGATTTTCGATAATGGTGATTTTAGTTGAGACTTTCGAGCCGCCGATGATTGCAGTAACAGGATGTACTGCCGTCTTAAGTACTTTTTCAACGGCAACAACTTCGTTTTGCATCAGGTAGCCAAACATTTTGTTGTCAATGTCAAAGTAAGCAGCCATAAGCGCCGTTGAAGCGTGAGCACGGTGGGCGGTGCCAAAAGCATCGTTCACATAACAATCGGCATAAGAAGCCAGGGTTTTTGCAAACTCTTTCTGCGAAGCTTTGATGGCTTTCTTGGCAGCCGCTTTTTCTTCGTCGGTTGCATCGTCTTTCAAACCACGGGCTTTACCTTCTTCTTCGGCATAGAAGCGGAGGTTTTCGAGCATCAATACCTCGCCGGGTTTCAAGGCGGCAGCTTTCTTTGCTGTCTCGGCGCCCATGCAGTCGTCGGCAAAATGAACCGTCACCCCAAGCAATTCGGCTACATGTCCCACAATGTGTTTCAATGAAAAGGTAGGATCGGGATTTTTCTTCGGACGCCCTAAGTGCGATCCGATAATAACGCTGCCACCATCGTTTAAAATCTTCTTCAACGTTGGCAGAGCGGCGCGAATACGCGTGTCATCGGTAATTTCAAACTGTTCGTTCAATGGAACATTAAAGTCCACGCGAACAAACGCTCTTTTTCCGGCAAAATGGAAGTTGTCAAGTGTTTGCATAATCACTATATATTTAGGAATAAACTATAATTCGCTTTCAAAAATAGGTATTTTCGACGACATCACCATGCTTTTTGGCACGCAAAGGTCATCTTTTATCCCTTTTTATTACTTACGTTGAATGAGGTTAATGAACTCTTCACGCGTTTTGGCGCTCTCGAAGATACCGGTAAAGTCGGAGGTGGTGGTGATGGAGCCGGGTTTTTGTACACCGCGCATCTGCATGCACATGTGTTGCGCCTCAATGACAACCATGACGCCCAGTGGATTCAAGGTGTTCTGAATGCACTCTTTAATTTGTGTCGTCATGCGCTCCTGCACCTGCAACCGATGTGCAAAGACATCGACCACGCGGGCAATCTTGCTCAATCCGGTGATGTAGTGGTTAGGTATATAAGCCACGTGTGCTTTGCCGAAAAACGGGAGCAAGTGGTGCTCGCACATCGAATAAAACTCAATCTCTTTCACAATGACCATTTGACGATAGTCTTCGCGAAACTTGGCTGACAGTAAGATTTCTTCGGCATTTTGCGTATACCCCTGCGTCATGAATTGCATGGCTAAAGCGACACGTTCGGGAGTGCGTATCAACCCTTCGCGGGAGGAGTCTTCGCCTAAGAGTTCGAGGATAGCTTTATAATGAACGCTTAATTGCTCAGTAATGGTTTTTTCAGTGGATGCTGATTCCATGTTGATCTGTTTTGGAGCTGCAAAAGTAGCAAAAAATTGTGGCAATGCCGCTTTTTGTGCCGTTGGGGACTCTCAACCCCTAATTTATGGAAGGATGAGATCACCATTAAAATCTATTGGCAGTATTCCTTTATCGCGGCAGCTTTTCCTTATGAATCACAAAACGGCGGGTTTGGGAGTCGAAGGCAAACAAATCGCTATGAAATACCCGTTGAAATCCGCCTTGCTGAATCAGCTCTTCGGTAGTTCCCACGGCAATTTCATCATGACTCATCAACCATAACCTGTCGGCTAATTGCATCGCCATCTCTAACTCGTGCGTCGAAAGGAGGACAGCCACCTGGCACTCTTTCGCCACCGTTTTGAGCAATAAAAGCGTTGAGACGCGGTTGGTCAAATCGAGATGCGCCGTGGGTTCGTCAAAAAGCAAGACGGGCGTGGCCTGTGCCAATACTTTGGCAATCATCGCACGCTGGCGTTCGCCGTCCGAAAGCGTATCGAGCGACCATTTGCTTTTTTCGGTCAGATGCACTTGCGCAATGGCATTTTCGACAGCAGCAACATCGTGCGAAGAGAGTTTCCCGAAACGGTTGGTATAAGGATAACGCCCCATTGAAACCAGTTCATAAACGCTCATCTTATCCACCTCCACACGATCGGTCAACGTAAGCGAAAGAAGCGTCGCCTTTTCCTGCATCGAATAGGAAAACAAATCCCGCTGATGCAGCATAACTTTCCCCGAAAGCGGTTTCTGAAGTCCGGCGAGCGTATGCAGCAACGTCGATTTACCGCAACCATTCGGACCGATCAGGCACACCATTTCTCCTTTGCGCAACTCCAGTTGCAAGCGTTCCTGCACCACTAAGGGTTGCGGTCGCTGCATATACCCGATCGTGAGGTCGTCGGTGTAAAGTTCAACAGAAGGATCATTGAAAGGAGAAATAGCCATGTCGGTAACGTTTTTATAATCGCTGTTTCAGCACTACCCAAATAATTAACGGGGCGCCAAAAAGCGCACTGATGGCATTGAGCGGCAACGGATAGGTGGTTTGTTGCGATATGATGTCGCAGGTGAGCAGCAAAGCCACACCGCAAAGCAATGTACCCGCCGTGATGATGCGATGATTGGAAGTTTGAAAAAGAGCCCTGGCCAAGTGCGGAACCGCCACACCGATAAAGGCAATAGGGCCGGTGAATGCGGTGGTGGCGCCTGCCAAAACACCCGTCAGGGCAATCATCAGCAGTCGCGTGGAGCGCACCGAAATGCCTAACCCCTGCGCATAATGTTCGCCCAGCAACATGGCGTTAAGTTGTTTTTGAAGCATCAGGGAAACAAGCAATCCAAGTAAAATGAGCGGCACGAGAACCTGAAGCTGATACCATGTAACAGCACTCAAGCTGCCGAATGTCCAGACGACAAACAGTTTCACGGCGTCGGGGTTGCTCAGGTTTTGCAAAATACTCACCACTGCTCCCACGATGCCCGAAAACATCAACCCGACGATGAGCAGCGTGACCGATTGTTTCATACGGGCGGCAACGCTCAAAATAAGCAACAAGACGATCAACGCACCCGCAACAGCCGAAAGAATCAATCCCCAGCGACTTTCGACCCATGCAGCCGACCACCACGAAGCGGCCATAACATAAAGCGCCACACCCATGCTGGCTCCCGAAGTGACGCCCAACACATCAGGCCCTGCCAACGGATTACGGAAAAAAGTTTGCATCAACAGGCCGGCAACCGACAAAGCCGCTCCGGTAAGAATGGCCGTGATCGCCTTCGGAAGCCTGAACTGCATCACAATATCGGCATAAAGCCCGTGGCTATTTGGATGCAACAACGTCTCAACAATCGATTTCAGCGGAATGGCAACGCTCCCGAAGGCGATGTCACTCACCGTAAGCGCCACGCACAACGCCGAGAGGCCGATAAATAAAAACGTGTTACGCGACATAGCGGAAAAGATTGGTTTGAAATGGGGTATTATTTTTTCATCAGCAAAGTCAGCCCGTCACGCATGGGAATGATGGCTTTTTCGACACGATGATCGTGCGCAATATGATCGTTGAAACGACGCACGCCCGCCGTTTGTTTATCGCCGGAATGAGGTTCGTAAAGCACTTTTCCACCCCACAACGTGTTGTCGGCAAGAATAAAACCACCTGATGGAACCAAAGGAAGGACTGTTTCATAATCCTCCACATATTGCCGTTTATCGGCATCCATAAAGACAAGATCGAACGGAGCCAGCAACGGAGGAATCACTTCCAACGTATCGCCAATGTGCAGGTGTACCTTGTTTCCGTCGGGCGATTTATCCAGATAACGCCGGATCACCGGTTCCAGTTCATCATCCATTTCGATGGTGTGGAGTTCACCGTCGGATGGAAGCGTGGCAGCCATGCACAAAGTAGCATATCCGGTAAAAGTACCCAACTCAAGGATGCGTTTTGGACGTATCATGCGACAAAGCATCGTCAGCACACGTCCTTGCAAATGCCCCGTTGCCATGCGCGGATTAATTTGCGTCAGGTGCGTTTCGCGATAAAGCGCATGAAGCAACTCCTCTTCGGGATCAAGATGTTGTAAAATATAGTTTTCGAGAGCATCCATTCGTCAGGTCGGTTGAAGTCAATTCATCACAACAAGGGAAGACACTCTTCCAGATGCATGCCATGCGATCCTTTCACCAACAATGTGTATCCGGTCAATGGTTTTGCCTTTAAATAATCCATCAACTCTTTTGTCGAAGAGAACACCTCAAAAGGCGATGTTGTTTTTGAAAACTGCTCGCCTACTAAGAACACCTTATCGAAACCGGCCTCTTTCAACAAATCGACCACTACCTGATGTTCCTGAGCAGCATAATCGCCCAGTTCGAGCATATCGGCCAAAATAACCCCTTTGGGAGAAGCCTCTACCTGTTGAAAATTTTCAATGGATACCTTCATGCTGCTTGGATTGGCATTGTATGTATCTACAAAAAGATGGTTGCGTTCAGTTTCTTTGAACTGAGAACGATGGTTGTTTGGTTCGTAAGCTTCAAGCGCCGTTCTGATTTGAGAAGGAGTGATTCCAAAAAAGAGACCAATGCAAATGGCCGCGGCTACATTTTCCAAGTTATAATTACCAATCAAATGCGTGGAAATTTCATGTAGTTCACCCCTGTTGGGCTTCTTCCAAACAATCGAAAGAAAAGGAGAATCACCCGTTGCTTCAACGTGTACAAACGCTGATGTTCTGTCAGAAAACGTGCTATACTCAACCACATCGTCCTCGTTGACCATCGCCATTAGATCAGGATTATCGGTATTTACGAACACTCCCCCATCGGAGGCAAAGAGGTAGTCATACAATTCGCCTTTAGCGCGTACCACGCCTTCGAACGAACCGAATCCTTCCAAATGAGCCTTCCCCACATTGGTGATCAGGCCAAAGTCAGGTGCCACGATTTCGCATAAAGCACGAATTTCACCCGGGTGATTAGCGCCCATTTCAATTACGGCCAACTCATGTAATAAATTTAATCGAAGCAATGTCAGCGGCACGCCAATGTGATTGTTGAGATTTCCCTGTGTAAACAACGTCATAAATTGCTGATTCAATATAGCTGCCAACAACTCTTTTGTAGTTGTTTTACCGTTTGTCCCCGTAATTGCAATAATGGGGATGTTGAGTTGGAGACGATGATAGCGGGCTAATTCCTGTAATGCTGTGAGCGCATCTTTAACCACGATAAAACGGTCGTCTATAGCATACTGAGGATCGTCAATCACGGCATATTTACATCCGTTTTCCAACGCTTTCAGGGCAAACTGATTCCCGTCAAATGAGGTTCCTTTCAACGCAAAAAAGAGCGCGTCTTCGGCACAATGGCGACTGTCTATGGTCACTTCAGAGCAGGTAGAGAAAAGTTCGTACAATTGTTCAATAAGCATGGTAATAATTTTTTATGGTTTGCTTTTTGATAGTCAATATCATTATTGTTTATTACATGTTGATGCTTCTTTAATAGCAGATGAAGCTCTATGTTGCAAAGGTACGGAAATATTTGGTTGGTATTCGTTCGGTTGAGGTGATTCATCCGGTGAGGTTAATAATCAGAATTGTTTATCTTTTTAATTCTCCGGCACTTCTCAATATCATCAAAAAGCAAGCGACCCTTTAGAATTACTTTGGTTTTTCATTCTATTTTCGTGCAATCTTTTATAGGTTTTCCCCAATATAAGTTTATGAAGCTCCATAATTGCAGTTACTTATACTCTAAACGGAAGGCAACTTCGGCAAGATGAAGAAAATAGGTTATTTCTCTTTTTGAGGGATCGAATTTTTACTTAACCACATTGTTAATCCATGCAATAATCCATACCTTTGTGCCTCAATTCAACATTAGAGAAGCTTCCAATTTAATTTTTCGCCATGAATCGTCTGCCAAACATATCCATTTCTTTTCCCAAAAATGCATCCTCTCTGGTTCGAAAATGGATACAAAAGCCCTTCTTAACTGACTACCGCGTTTTGTTGTTTAGTTGGGTTGGTGTAGGTTTGTTTGTGGCAGTGGAACGGATGCTGACACATGGTATTCACAACAACTATCGCATTTATAAATATGTATTTTGGCACCTGATCGAAAAGCTTCCATTATATCCTCCTTACCCGACTGTTTATCATGATGTCAACAATTATGGCCCGTTGTTCGGCCTCATCATAGCTCCTTTTGCCTTGCTGCCCGATTGGATGGGCGTTCCGTTATGGGAAACATTTCTGGTGCTTACTCTTTTCTATGCCATTCGGCAACTGCCACTCAAACAATGGCAACATGCCGTGATCTATTGGTTTTGTCTCAATTCTTTGTTTACTTCGGCGACCAACGTGCAGTTTAACATTACTATCGCGGCCATCATTGTACTTTCCTACACCAGCATCAAAAAAGAAAAAGAGCCTTGGGCGGCGCTTTTTATCATTATCGGAACGTTGGTAAAGCTTTACGGGATTGTTGGGCTTGCCTTTTTCTTTTTCTCGAAACACAAACTACGTTTTATTGGTTGGTTGATTCTTTGGAGTGCAGTTATGTTTGCATTGCCCATGTTAGTCTCTTCTCCCACATACATTCTTGGGCAATACAGCGCTTGGGCACACGAATTGGTGTTTAAAAACAGCGAGAACACCTTATCTTTGATGCAAGATATGTCTGTTATGGGTATGATACGCAAAATAGCCGGTCATTTAGAATGGCCGAACCTGCCAATGTTAGTAGTAGGGATGATTCTGTTTTTGATTCCCTATCTGCAAGTGAAACGTTATCAACAAACAGGTTTTCAGCTACTCATATTAGCTTCGGTATTGCTTTTCACGGTGTTGTTCAGCACTGGTACCGAGCCTAACACCTTTATCATTGGCATGGTGGGCGTTGCCATTTGGTTTGTCATTCAACCGAGACCCTACAAAAAGTGGCAATGGGCGATATTAGCATTCGTGTTCCTGTTCACCAGCATGCCCCCATCTGATCTTTTCCCCGCATATTTGCGCAATAACTATATGATTCCCTATGCACTATTGGCACTTCCATGTGCCATTGCATGGCTTATTATCGTGAATGAAATCAGTCGTCGCAACAACAAACCCTATGAGGTAAAGGAGGTAACATGAGAACCATTTCCATCGTCATTCCTGCATATAACGAAGAGAAAAACATAACTCCATTGATTGCTTCAATCAAGGAACATTTTCCGCACGACCGTTATCAATACGAATTGATTTTTGTAGATGATGGCAGCAAAGACGCTACATTGACACAAATTGAAGAAGTAGCCAAACACGATGAACATGTTTTCTACCTTGAACTATCGCGCAATTTCGGTCATCAAAATGCACTGAAAGCCGGTCTTGATTATGCCACAGGTGATGCCGTTATTTCAATGGATTGCGACATGCAACATCCGCCTCACTTACTAAATAGCTTAATCGAAAAATGGGAAGAAGGCTACGACATTGTTTATACCCGTCGGGAAGAGAACCAAAGCGCTTCGTTCCTGAAGCGAAAATCGGGCAATGCTTATTATCGAATTTTTAATTGGTTAGCTGAGGTAAACATCGAAAAAGGAACGGCTGATTTTCGATTAATGGATCGACGCGTAGTCGATATCTTTACACAGTTCAATGAAGATGATCTCTTTATTCGTGGTCTGGTTCCGTGGATGGGATTTAAGCAGGCTGCCATTGATTACCATCCTAACGAACGTTTGTCGGGAAAAACCAAATATTCCTTTCGCAAAATGGCTGTATTGGCTATCAGTGGCATTACTTCGTTAAGCATTCGACCGCTTTATGCAGCCATTTATCTTGGTTTGACTATCTCAGCCTTAGCGCTCATTGCCACGCCCTTTGTTATCCTCAGCTTTCAACCTCGCCACCATATTGTTTTTATCTGGGCATCGCTACTACTCACCATTGTCTTTTTCGGAGGACTTCAACTCACGGTGATGGGCACGATAGGACTCTATATCGGCAAGACTTTTATGCAGGTAAAACATCGCCCGACATACATTGTTCGTAACAGCAATCTGCCTGATAAACATTGACATAAAAGACAACCCGTTCCTAATGCACTTCCTCCTAAGCTTCGATATTGAAGAATTTGACACTCCCAATGAATATGGGAAATCGCTTTCTCTTGAAGAGCAATTCATTCCTTCTGTCGAAGGCACAAAGCGAATCCTTGCCTTACTGAAAGAAAAACAAGTAAAAGCTACTTTCTTTTGCACGGTCACGTTTGCAAAACACGCACCCGATTTAATAAAGCAAATGGTGAACGACGGTCATGAAGTGGCTTCGCATGGCATGGCACATTCCTCGTTTGAAATAGCTGATCTGGCAGCCTCGAAAGCAGCGCTTGAAACTATTACCCAACAACCTGTTTATGGTTTTCGCATGGCGCGTATGATGAAAGTTGACCCACAAGAAATCATCAATGCCGGCTATCGCTATGATTCATCCCTCAATCCCACGTTCCTTCCAGGACGATATAATAACTACCACGAGCCTCGCACTATTTTTCGAATAGGTGATTTATGGCAAATACCCGCTTCCGTCACGCCACGATGGAGATTCCCTCTGTTTTGGTTAGCGCTGCACAACCTGCCGATTCCCTTGTATATGTACCTGCTGATGAAAACTATCCGCCATGATAAATATGCCGTTATCTACTTTCATCCTTGGGAATTTGTCGATTTGCACAATAAACAGTTTGGTCTTCCCTTTTACATTCGTCACCATTCAGGCGAATCTTTTGTAGCCCGTTTGACTGCTGTTATTGACAAAGCAAAAAAACAAGAATGCACTTTTAGCACTTTGTCCGAGTACATCGACCTGAAACTATCCCAGGAGTTGGAAAGGATATCGCCAAAGATTTGAATGACATTGAGATGCATAACATGCCGAATTTAATCCTTAAGAACCTTGAAGAATTAAATAGGGTCTACTGAGAAACTACACTGCTATTAATATACAATAGGATAATGTCGTATTTGCAAAATTACATGCAGGCTTTTTGAATATAAATATTCATTTTCCCTCCACTTACTTGTTTTTTTGCAATTACGTGCTCAGATGGCCTCTTGACGGCTATCCGACGGGTATCTGAATGCCTGTAATAGTACATTTATAGCTCATATATAGTATAGATATAGTACATATATAGTACTCCTTTAAAGATGTACTATATCTCAGTTATAAATGCATTATACCTGTCTTTTCAATGAGTTTTTATAGGCCGTTGAATGGCCGTCGGATAGCCGTCTGAACCGGATATGAGACAAACACGGCTAAAGGAGTTTGAAATAAAATTTCAGGGAAAGGGGTAGCGTTAATGCCTGAATAACGTTGACCGCTTTATTGCTTTTTAGAATTAAATGATTTTCATTCTAAAGCGATACTTGAATCTACCCTCTCCAAAGTATTTTTTGAAGAGCCAGAAGCATAGAAAAATGCCGTATATTTGCTTTTTAAAATAACACACCAAACATAATAATTATGAGTGAAATCGTTGTTCGTCTGACGGCATTACGCCAAATGATGCGTGAAAAAGGGATTGCCGCCACAATTATACCAAGCACTGACCCTCACGCAAGTGAATATGTAGCTGATTACTGGAAAGAAAGGGCGTGGATTTCAGGGTTTACCGGATCAGCCGGAACAGTTGTCGTAACACTCGACAAAGCAGGTTTATGGACTGATTCCCGCTATTTTCTGCAAGCCGACCAACAATTAACTGATTCGGGCATAGCGCTTTTCAAAGAAGGCATTTCTTCTACACCGACAATGACAGCTTGGTTAGCACAAGTGCTTCCACCACAAAGCAATGTTTCCATCAATCCGTTGTTGTTCTCTGTTTCTATGGTTGAGAGTTTACGAAACGAATTAGTCAATAATGGGTTGGTACTTCGCCCTGAATTTGATTTTATCGGGAAAATATGGACAAATCGTCCTACATTGCCGGCAGATCCGATCTTCAATTATGCTGTAGAATTTTCGGGTCAAGCCACACAAGATAAAATTGCCGCCATTCGTCAGGAGATGCAGAAAAAGAAAGTCGATCGTTATTTGGTAACAGCGCTGGATGAAATTGCCTGGTTATTCAATATTCGGGGGAATGATGTGGCGTATGTCCCTGTTGCCATTGCTTATGCTGCTATTGACGCAAAAACAGCTACTCTGTTTGTTAATCCGCAAAAAGTATCCCTGCATGTGGCCGATATGCTCAGCGAAGAAGGCGTCTCAGTACAACCTTACAATGCAGTTTTTGAATATGTAAGCCATCTACATGTGGGCGAAAAGATTCTGCTGGATAAAGCGAAGACTAATTATGCCCTCTTTCAGGAAATCCCTGCACATTGTCAGGTCGTCGCTGCACAATCGCCGGTGTTTTATTTGAAAAGCATTAAAAACGAAGTTGAACTGAACGGCACACGTGAAGCCATGATAAAGGACGGCGTGGCATTGACGCGTTTCTTTATGTGGCTGGAAAAAGAGATGCATTCCGGCAAGTTATCGGAACTTTCAATTGACAAACAGTTGCGTGCCTTTCGTGCAGAGCAACCTCTATTTAAAGACGAGAGTTTTGGAACAATTGCAGGATACAAAGAACATGGCGCCATTGTTCATTATTCAGCTTCGCAGGAAAGCAATGCAATGTTGCAACCCGAAAGTTTTTTGTTACTTGACTCCGGTGCACAATATCTTGATGGAACAACCGACATTACCCGTACCGTTGCGTTAGGGCCATTGTCTGATCAACAGAAGCAAGATTTCACGTTAGTCCTGAAAGGACATATTGCTTTGGCAAAAGCTAAGTTTCCTGTTTCAACACGAGGTTCTCAACTGGATATATTGGCGCGTAAAGCATTGTGGGATCGTGGTATGAATTACGGACACGGGACGGGTCACGGAGTTGGTCATTTCTTGTCCGTTCACGAAGGGCCGCAATCAATCCGGATGGATGAGAATTCCACAACGTTGGTGCCAGGTATGGTGCTTTCAAATGAACCGGGACTTTATCGTGCAGGAGAATATGGCATCCGTACGGAAAACTTAGTAACCGTTGTTGAAAGTGAGTCAACGGAGTTCGGCACGTTTTATCAGTTTGAAACACTTACGCTTTGCCCCATTGACGTAAAGGCCATTGATTTTTCGTTGTTGACAAATGACGAAATGGCATGGCTCAACGATTATCATCAAATGGTTTATGACCGACTAAGCCCACGCTTATCTGCTGAAGAAAAAGAGTGGCTGCGCCATCAGTGCAAAGTAATTTAGAAGTTCCGTACTGAACAAATAATCAAAGCCTCGATGATGGAAATTCCAACTTCGAGGCTTTGATTATTTTGTAGAAATGATTATTCTAAGAAATCACCGGATACTTGAGAATATCAATGTGTGGCTAAGCGGAAAAACCGATTCCAACGGATATTGGCCGGGAAACTTTTGTCTTTGTTCAATGACAACCAAACAAACAGCGGTTGACCGACAATATGATCTTCGGGCACAAATCCCCAATAGCGCGAATCGGCTGAGTTATCACGATTATCACCCATCATCCAGTAATAATCCATCTTGAAGGTGTAATGTGTGGCAAGTTTCCCGTTGATATAGATTGCTCCATTTTCCACAGAAAGTTTGTTATGCTCATAAGCTTCAATGATGCGCTGGTAAATTGGCAAATTGGATGTGTTGATGGCAATCGTTGCTCCCTTTTTCGGAATCCAGATGGGCCCAAAATTGCCACGAGTCCATCCTTTACCGAATCCTAACGGGAACACGTCGCCACCCATCCAGTCAGGTTCCACTTTCATCGAGATGACAAAAGGAAGCGCTTTGAGTTTCGCAGCAGCTTCGCGTGTCAAAGGAACATCATAGACAGGTAAGAAATGACCGGTAGCATCACGCTGAAATCCCATTGGTTGCAAGATGAAATCATTACCTGAATCTTGCGTGAGAAGTTGGCGATCGTCCTTGCTCACATGAAGTGAATTGAAAACATCACTCGTGATAGGCGCTCCATTGGTTTGAATCATGTAATTGTATTGCACGCCGGCGTGATCATATAACGGCTTATGATCAATATAAACTTGATTTTGAATGATTTGCAATGTATCACCTGGTACCCCGACACAACGTTTCACATAGTTTTCGCGACGATCGACCGGACGATAAAGAATGGGGCCATATTCCTGAACGTTTTGACGCACAATTTCACGGCCATATTGGTAGCATTGTGCTGCGGTGGGTTGCATGTTGGGATCTTGTGATTTCAGGAAAGAATATCCCTCTTCATAACAACTAGTATAGTAGTCAGGGTTTTGTCGTTTCAGAGCAATCGTATCACCAGCAGGAAAGTTGAAAACGACTATATCGTTGCGTTTTACGTGCCCGAATCCTTTCAAACGGTGATAGCCC
>DAIDKM010000034.1 GCA_027450045.1 Paludibacter sp.
TAAGACTAATAGAGAACAGGAAATCTGAGGATTTGACAACGTGTCAATAAAATACGTAATGATTCAGTTAATCACTCACTTGTAAATGGTAAATATATTCAGTTAATCAATTAATTTTTCATGAACAAAACAACAATTCTCTGCTTTGGTGAAATGCTATGGGATAAGATTTCGCCAACAAACAAACAACCGGGCGGTGCACCTATGAATGTAGCGCTGCATTTACTAAAACATGGCCACGATGTATGTTTAGTAAGCCGTGTCGGTAACGATAGTGACGGATGCGATTTATTGGATTTTATTCGTCCTTCAGGTCTTTCACTCGACTTTATACAGCGTGATGCCACTGTACCAACTGGTGTTGTGAATGTAGTGTTAGACGAGAAACAGAATGCCACGTACGACATTGTTTTCCCTTCGGCATGGGATTTTATCCAGCTGGATGAGCCGTTAATGGAAAAATTGGAAGAGGTGGACGCGATTGTCTTTGGCAGTCTGGCTTCGCGTAACGATATTTCGCGGAATACCCTGTTCTATTTATTAAAAAGCAAGGTAACCAAAGTTTTTGATGTTAATCTTCGCGCTCCTTATTACTCCAAAGAGCTGCTTGAGGATATGATGTTGGTAGCCGACATCATCAAACTCAATCATGAAGAGATTGCCATCATTGCATCGTGGTACGGACAACATGCGCTCACGTTGGAAGATCAAATGCGATGGTTAAGCAAACAGTTCAGTTGCGGTACACTTTGTGTCACCCGTGCTGAAAACGGAGCCGCGATGCTTCATGAAGATATTTATTCCGAACATCCGGGTTATGTTGTGAAAGTAGAAGACACCATCGGTTCAGGCGATGCCTTTTTAGCCTCTTTTATTTCGGGAATCATCCATCAATACGCACCAAGTACGATTCTATCAAATGCCTGTGCATTGGGAGCCTACTTAGCAACTTGTAAAGGAGCAAACCCGGAATATGACTTAAATGAAATAAAGAAAAGTGCTGTAGCACAATTTAGTTAATACCAATTTTTAACACTATGAACTATGAAAAAAAAGAGTGAATTTAGTAGTAATGTTTGGCGAAAACTGAGTCTTTTGACTCTGCTATGCGTACTTCATGTCGCATTATTTGCACAAGCTAAAACCATTTCAGGTGTAGTGACCTCATCTGACGATGGAAGTAAGTTAGTCGGGGTCACTGTTGTGGTGAAGGGTACAACCACTGGAACAGTAACCGATATTAATGGGAAATATTCCGTTCCGGTGAAAGAAAATAATGCCACCTTGGTATTTTCAATGATCGGCATGAATAAGGTTGAAGAATCGGCAAGTAACAAATCTGTCATCAATGTAGTTATGTCGCCTTCAAATCAAGAACTCCAACAAGTGGTAGTCACCGGCTATACTTCGCAAAAAAAGGCGGACCTTACAGGAGCAGTATCCGTTGTGAATGTAGCGCCGTTGGCAACAGCGAGCGCATCCAATCCCATGCAAGATTTACAAGGTAAAATTCCGGGTGTAAACATTACAAATGATGGATCACCTGGAGGTGGCACAGTGATCAGAATTAGAGGTATCGGCACCTTGAACGATAATGATCCGTTGTACGTTATCGATGGCGTTCCCACCATGAACGGATTACAAGTTCTTAACCCAAATGACATTGCATCTATTCAAGTCTTAAAGGATGCTGCATCAGCTTCTATTTACGGTTCGAGAGCTGCTAATGGCGTTATTATCGTTACTACCAAACAAGCAAAGAATGGTCAGTTGAAAATTAATGCCAATGCAAAGACCACCTATTCATGGTATGGCAATGTAGAACCTGTATTGAACACACAACAATACGGTTTGGCAATGTTTACAGCAGATGTTAATGGAGGAATAGATCCCAATGCTAATTCAACTTCATATCATTTTAATTGGAATGGAAATTATGCTAATCCGGTGCTTACAAGTCAATCTATCGTTAACTATCCAACAAATGTAGTACCGGCAAACACTCAATGGTTTAAAGCAGTTTCAAGATTAGCGACAAATACAGATTACAATGTTTCCGTAACCAATGGATCTGACAAAGGACATTCCATGTTCTTTTTTGATTATTTGAACAATAACGGAATCATAATCACTACCAATTTAAAACGATTCTCAGGACAATTAAATACGGATTACAATTTGCTTAATGGAAAATTAGTGGTAGGTGAAAACTTATCCATGAACACCACCAAAGAAGTTGATGATCAGGGAACTGAAAACATGGCTTTGCAAGCATTACCTGTTGTACCTATACATACCACTGATGGTGGATGGGGAGGCCCTTGGGGAGGAATGAACGATCGTCAGAATCCGGTTCGGGTCATGTATAATAATCAGCAAAATGTACCCCAAAACCTATTCATTTTTGGCAATGTATATGCCGATTTAGAGATTATTAAAAATCTTCACTTGAAGTCCTCTTATGGTATTGATTATAATACGTTTGATTTCCGAAACATGCAGTTAGCTTATGTATCCGGATTTTTAAACAATCCGAATAACAGCGTGCAAAATAACCATTCAACTGCAAGTAAATGGACTTGGAGTAATACCCTTAGATATAAATTCAATAAAGGGAAAAATAGTTTTGATGCACTATTAGGAACAGAAGCTCACGAAGAAACGTATCAAAATTTCTGGGCATCCGCTCTTGGATTTGCATCTACAGACCCTAATTACATGTATCTTGATGCAGCAACAGGCGTGAAAAATTTGGGGGGAAATGCCTCAGCATATACACTTTTGTCATACTTTGGAAAAGTAGATTATGTTTTTGACAATAAATACCTCGCTTCTGCAACAGTGCGCTATGATGGATCTTCCAATTTCGGAACGAACAACCAATTTGGTACTTTCCCCGCTTTCTCATTAGGATGGAGAATAAACGATGAGAAATTCTTGAGAAACTTCACACAACTTTCTGATCTTAAATTAAGAGCAAGTTGGGGTGAAACAGGAAATCAAAATATTGCCAATGGAGCTACTGCAACCGAATATGCAACTAATTATACCGGAGGCGATCCCACATGGGGCATACCCAATGGAACAGCGTATGATATTAACGGAACTAAATCAGGGACTCTTCCATCGGGATTTATTAAGACTCAAACAGGGAATCCAAATCTAAAATGGGAAACTACAACACAAACTAATTTTGGATTCGATTTTGGATTCTTCAATCAAGCACTTTCTGGGTCATTTGACTATTATATCAAAGACACCAAAGATATTTTGGTTGAGCCTCCTTATATTGGAGCTTTGGGAGAAGGTGGTTATCAATGGTTGAATGGCGCTGGTATGCAAAACAAAGGGATGGAATTTTCCATCAGTTATAATGGTAAAATTGGAGATTTAAAATATGACGTCAGTGGCAATATCAGTGGTTATCGTAATAAAGTAACTTATTTACCGCTATCCGTAGTAAATAATTATGGCGGTAATGGTACCACGCAAAATATTTTAGGTCATCCCATCGGATCAGCATTTGGTTATGTAGCCCAAGGATTGTTTACATCGCAAACCCAATGGGCGAATGCTCCAACTCAACAGGGATTAACCGCATCAAATTGTTTGGGTAGAATACGTTATGCAGACATTAATGGCGATGGGAAAATTGATACCAATGACCAAACATGGATTTTTGATCCCACCCCTTCATTTGCCTATGGCATTAATTTGAAGTTAGGATACAAAGATTTCGATATGACATTATATTTCCAAGGACTTGGTAAAACGCAAATTGTAAATAATTTGAAATATGCTACCGATTTTTGGTCAGTACAAGAAACAGGCTCCAATAAAGGAACTCGTCTGTTAAATGCATGGTCACCAACGAACCCAAATTCTACCATTCCGGCATTAGCTGCTACTGATTACAATAATGAAGCAAGGTTTTCAACTTATTACATTGAAAATGGCGCTTATTTGAAATTACGTAACGTAGAAATTGGTTATACCCTCCCTAAAACATTATCAGAAAAATTTCATGTAAGCAATTTACGTCTGTATGTTGCAGGTGAAAACCTACTACACATTTACGCTAAAAGTTTTACCGGACAAGACCCTGAAGATGCCAATTATGGATACCCGATTCCTTCGCAACTTACGGGAGGTTTGAGTATAACATTCTAATAATCTAAAAATAAAAACTCAATACAATGAAAAAGATATTATTTCTAATGGCTACATCCATATTGTTATTTTCATGTAACAACTTCTTAGATGTGCCTCCCAAAGCAGTATTAACGACAGCCGAAGTCACAAGTGGCTCTAGCGTGGAAGGAGCTGTAATAGCAGCTTATGCAAGTCTTGGTAACGATCACTACGATACGCCATTTAGTTTTTGGTCGTATGATGGGATAAGATCAGGCGATAGTTATAAAGGGGGAAGAGACCCGAACGATATTGGTGATTTCGGCTTCATGGAACTTTGCCAGTCTCGCGTTGACATGGGTGAATTTAATAGCATGTGGTTTGCTTTATATAGTGGCGTTGCCCGTGCAAATTCAGCGCTTGCTTTATTGAATTCATTAACCGATGCACAATATGCTGCAATGGGGACGGGTGCCACAAGAGAAAATAGAATGGCTGAATGTCGGTTCATTCGGGCGCATTATTATTTTCAATTGAAAATTCTGTTCAATCGCATTCCTTACTTTGACGAAACGGTGCCTGCTGCTGATTATGCTTCTACATCAAATACGGCTTTGACCAGTGAAGAGCTTTGGAATAAAATTGCATCCGATTTTGAGTATGCTTTTAATAATCTGCCGGCTACACAATCTCAGGTGGGACGTGTAACCAAATATGCAGCCGAAGCTTATTTGGCTAAAACAAAATTGTACCAAGCCTACGGAATGGGAGATAAAGTTGGTAATGGGTATCTGATTACTGCTCCTGGCACAATCCCAACAGCGAGAAAGTCAGCGCTTGATAGTGTAATTACCTACTGTAAAGACATTATTGCAAATGGTGGATATCGTCTTGATCCTGATTTTGCTGACAATTTTCTTCCAAACAATTTCCCTGGCGGTCCTTACGAGAATGGTCCTGAATCTGTTTTCGCTATTCAATATTCTGTAAATGATGGTACCTTGTATGGAAGACTTGATTATGGCGATTGTTTGGCCACTCCAATGGGTGTAGGATGTTGCGATTTTCATAAACCGAGTATGAACCTGTTCACAGCTTTCAGAACAAATGCACAAGGGTTGCCGGATAATTCAAACGGGTTTTTTAGTTGGCCAATGAATGCCAGTTCAACATTTAATGAAGATTCTGTTCCTAATTTGGCAAAAAACACAGTAGATCCACGGATTGATCACACGATTGCTATTCCGGGTCACATGTTTAAATACGATCCTACTACGATTTATGATTCAACTTGGAATCGTACACCTTCTATCTATGGCTTCTTTGCATCATTGAAAGAGAATGTCACAGCCGGTAAAAATAATTTTGATTACGTCCATGTTGGACCATTTTATGAAAATGATAAAAATCGGAATGTGATTCGATATGCCGATGTCATACTTTGGTTAGCTGAAGCATATATACAAGAAAACGACGTGCCCGACGGAATGGCGCTCATTAATCAAATCCGAGACAGAGCAGCAAATAGCACGGGGCTTTTAAAATATGGGAATGGCCAATATGAGTCAAATTATAAGATTGGCGATTATCCAACCTCAGGAGTTTCGCAAGCCTATGCTTTTGCAGCACTTCAATGGGAAAGACGTCTTGAATTTGCTATGGAAGGCAGTCGTTTCTTCGATTTAGTAAGATGGGGTATTATCGGAAATTATCTGAATTCATACTACACTACGGAGTCACAAGGAATTCCTAAGTATCTTGCAGGTGGTCATTTCGTACAAGGTCGTGATGAATTTTTACCGATTCCATTAACACAGATAGAATTTAGTCACGGAGCTTATACGCAAAACCCGGGTTACTAAGCATAACATTATATTAACAAACATACATGAAATGGGTCACTAACATCTTACATTCAAATAAGAAAGTGATTGTGGCACATTTCATGTAATCAAAAAAATTCAAACACATGAAACTACATATTTTTAAATACTTTTGGCTGTTTGGTATCCTTTTGACAGTAGCAAGCTGCATAAATCAGAATTATGGGATTCAGGCCCCTCAATTAAATGCAGTAAGTAATCTGCAATATACCCTCAATGGTGACAGTGTAAAACTATCGTGGACATTACCCAAGTCAAGTAGTACGCTATCCGTATCCATCATGTATAATGGTGGCACAATCTTAGTTAGTGGAAATCCTACGTCCTATACATTTGGTGTTGTACAAACCAACGTTGATTACTTGTTTACTGTAAAGGCGCAAGACACTAATGGGAACCTATCGCTCGGACAAACCGTGAAGTTTAATCGTTCGGGTGCTATGCCTGTTACTAATCTGTCAGCAGCACAAAATGGAAGTAACAGCGTGCTCCTTTCTTGGACATTACCCAGTGAAACGCTCTCGAATCTTACTCTTAAATATGGGTCTACAACGGTTACCCTTCCTGGAACAGCCACATCCTATCAAGTGAATAATGTTGCAGTTGGAACGTATTTATTTGGTGTTGTTGGCACTGATAGTCAAAATAGAATTTCAAATACGGTATATTTGAATTTCAAGGTAGGCCCAACAGTTGTTGCATTTTTAGGTACAGATCCTGATTCACTTTCGATTTCCAACCACGAACAAGCAGCCGCCGCTAAATGGCTTTTTGCTAACTATCCGGCTGCTCGATATGTTACGTTCAGTGAAATTAAAAACGGAACAGTGGACTTAAGTCAGTTCGACGTTATTTGGTGGGATTATGATATTACAACCGGTTCCGCATTGCCCGCAATTGCAACAGATCCTACGGTTTTAACCAGTATTCAATCATATTATCAAAATGGAGGTAAACTTCTGTGCAGTGCATTTGCAATTAATTATTTATGGAATCTTGGAAGATTACCAAGCGCATTACAAGCAAATGTTGAAAACGATATAGGTGCAGGTAGTTACAATCCGGATATTTGGACAGTGAATGTGGACATTGATGGAAAACAAGATAATAGTACTCATCCTCTTTTTAAAGGTTTAACGTTAACTACACAAGGTGATGGCGAAAAAACGTTCCCTGTAATTGGAGCCGGCTGGAAAGAAAACCATAACTGCGTTTTGACACAAATTCCTGCTTTCTTCGGGCTACCAAATAACAATGATGCTGCTTATTCCGATTTCTGTAATACATATACGGCTAAATGGCTTGGAGGTTGGGGTGGCATAAGCGATTATTTCATGGCAGGAATTTTCGAGTTAGACCCAACAACAACTTTCAAAGGAACAGCTCTTGCCATAGGTATTGGAGGAATTGAATGGGATCAACTTGGAGCCAGCCCCGGCGCTATATCTGGTACCGAAGGATTCACCAATCCTTATCAAGCAAATATTGTAACGCTTTATACAAATGCGCTTAGCTATTTAAAGTCAAAGTAGATTAGTTAGTTTTAGAATTCTTCAGGGGAAACATATCCCCTGAAGAATTCTTTTATCATTTCAAATAACCATGTTCAAACCAATCTTTTTATTCTCACTTCTTATAATTTGCTTATTTTCATCCTGCCAAAAGAATGAAATAATCAGTAAAACGGTTAATGCTGATTCTTTAGTCGCATTAAGTGCATCCGATTACAGACCTGCTTATCATTTCACCCCACCAACGGATTGGATGAACGACCCAAATGGATTAGTCTATTATAAAGGGCAATACCATTTGTTCTATCAGTATAATCCAAGTGCAATTGTTTGGGGACCTATGAACTGGGGTCATGCGGTAAGCACAGATTTATTCAATTGGAAAGATTTACCCATAGCATTGACTCCCGATAACCTGGGAACTATTTTTTCGGGAAGTGCCGTGGTTGATTCAACGAATACATCCGGCTTTCAAACAGGGAGTGAATACCCCTTAGTTGCCATTTTCACTGAGAACGGAACACAACAAAACCAAAGTATTGCTTATAGTAATGATATGGGCCAGACTTGGACAAAGTATGCCAATAATCCTGTTTTGGCAAATCCCGGTATTCCAAATTTCAGAGACCCAAAGGTTACATGGTTACCGGATCAAAAGAAATGGATTATGGTTTTGACCATGGGAACTTCCCTTAATTTTTATTCTTCCGTTGATTTGAAACATTGGACTTACGAGAGTAATTTTACGGGTGGTATGAGTTTGCAAGGAGGCGTTTGGGAATGTCCCGATTTATTTCAAATACCTGTTCAAGGCACTACAATAAAAAAATGGGTTTTGATGGTTAGTGTTAACCCGGGAGGTCCAAATAGCGGTTCAGCAACGCAATATTTTATTGGTGATTTTGACGGAACCACTTTTACAGCGGATTCAAATACACCTGCATGGGTGGATTATGGAACAGATGATTACGCAGGAAATACATACAATGATATTCCCTCTTCGGATGGGAGACAAATCATGATTGGATGGATGAATAACTGGAACTATGCCGGAATCATACCAGCATCTACCTGGAGAGGTACTATGACAGTTCCGCGAGTAATTACTATGGTGCAAAATGGCCAGAATTACAGTTTAGAATTTAATCCGGTTGCAGAGTTAGATAAATACAAAACGCAAACAACATCTCTACCTCAATCTCAAAACAGCATCACATTGACTAATAATAGCATTATTAAAACCGGAAGTTATGAACTGAGTTTGACAGCCAACTTCTCTCAAACCGATAGTCTTAAATTTACTATTGGAGATAGCAATGAAAGTTTAGTGATTCTTTTTGACAAATATCATAGAAAAGTTTCCATTGACCGAAGCAATTCCGGCGATGTCAGTTTTTATAATAGTTTTAGTCAGCCGGTAGTATGTCCAACATTTACACCAGGAATCAATCAACAGACGGACATTCGAATGCTCTTTGATAAAACATCCGTTGAGGTTTTTTGGAATCAAGGACAAGGGGTAATGACTACCCTGTTTTTCCCAATTTATCAGTATAATTACTTAACAATTAAAGGAAGCGGTTCGAATCCTTTGATAAGTAATTTCAGTTTAAGTGGTCTGAGCAACAGCTTGCAAAGATAATATATATGGACACCATCCTTTTGTACAAAAACAAACTCAACAGCAAACTCGAAAAGAAAGTGTAGATTTGTGGTTCTCTTTGTTTATTAAACCTCAAGTAGTATGTTGAATAAATTCAAGTTTCTTTCTTTCATCACGCTGATTCTATTATTTGTCTCGAATGTTGATGCTAACGCACAAAAAGGTAAAGTACCTCCCTTTCGTATAATGCAACCAAACGGGACTGAATACAGAGCAGAAAATCTTCCCATGGGAAAACCTATTCTTATTATTTATTTCTCGCCGGATTGCGATGATTGTTTGGCATTTATGGATAAGCTCATTAAACAAATAGGCAGTTTTAATAAAGTTTCCATCACAATGATTACCTATTTGCCAATAAATGAAGTCGCAAAGTTTAGTACTACATATAAAATCTACAAATATGGGAACATTGTAGTTGGTACTGAAGCCCCTACTATCTTTGTAAGAAACTATTATAACATAACGAAAATTCCTTTTGTTGCCTTATATGACAAAAATGGGAATAAAATTGTGTCGTATGAACGAAATATACCTATAAAAGAACTGGAGAATAAGATTAAAGAGCTGAATTAGATAACTCATGCCATTGATCTGATGAAAGCTACAAACAAGTTACATTAGAGAACTTGTTCCAAATGACTGAATAATAATACAGCTATCCATAAAAACAATTTTTCAATATGAAAAAGTTCATAATCTCATTATCTATATTGCTTATCGGAAGTACCTTCTGTATGTACGCACAAAGCAATAAACAAAATAAAGTTACTACAACAGAGACTTACCGTCCTGTTTATCACTTTACGCCCGATTCGATGTGGATGAACGATCCCAACGGGTTGGTTTATTACAAAGGGGTTTATCATCTCTTTTATCAATACTATCCTCATGCTACAGTGTGGGGACCGATGCACTGGGGACATGCTACCAGCCATGATCTGGTGCATTGGAAACATCTTCCCATCGCACTTTATCCTGATTCATTGGGTTACATCTTTTCGGGAAGCGCTGTTGTCGATTATAATAATACGTCTGGCCTGGGAACAAAAAACAATCCCCCTTTAGTGGCTATTTTTGCTTACGACAATCCCGTATTGGCAAATTCGGGCAGTAACAAATTCCAATATATCGGCATGGCATATAGTTTAGATAATGGGAAAACGTGGACAAAATATGCTAAGAATCCGATTGTTCATAATCCTGGCGTTCGTGACTTCAGGGATTCAAAAGTGATATGGGATACTCAAATACACCAATGGATCATGACTATCGCAGCAGGTGATGAAGTTCAATTTTATGCCTCCTCCAATCTTCTTCACTGGACATTTCAAAGCGGCTTCGGTAAATCGATTGGCGCACATGGCGGTGTTTGGGAATGTCCTGATCTGTTTCCTTTGAAAGTGAATGGCGGCAAACAAACCAAATGGGTGTTGTTGGTCAGCATCAATCCCGGTGGACCAAATGGTGGTTCTGCCACACAATATTTTGTGGGTAATTTCAACGGACATCAATTTACACCGAGTGATACTCAAACACGCTGGATCGATTATGGAAAAGATGATTACGCCGGCGTTACATGGTCGGATATTCCGGTTAAAGACGGAAGGAGAATCTTTCTGGGTTGGATGAGTAACTGGCAATATGGAACACAAGTCCCTACCGTGAAATGGAGAAGCGCCATGACGTTTCCCCGCACTTTGTCGCTTGTGAAAGATAATGGAAGTTATGTGTTGGAAAGTCGCCCGATCAGAGAGATTGCCAAACTACACGCCAAAAGTGTCACAATAAAACCGCTGCAAATAACAGGAATGAAAAATATTACAACTTCTGTCCCGTTTGCATTAAGCCCTATGGAGATGAACATCACTTTCCATGTTGGTACAAAAACAGAGAACAGATTCGGCATTCAACTCAGCAACGATATGAATGAGAAATTAATTGTCGGATACGATGCAGTAAAAAAGCAACTGTTTGTGGATCGGAGAAAGTCAGGAATTGTCAGTTTTTCACCCGATTTTCCTGCCATTGTAACGGCTCCTTGTGTGTTGAAAAATCATCAGTTGAAACTCCATATTTTAATTGACGCGGCATCCATCGAAGTATTCGCACAAAATAGAACAACGGTGTTGACAGACATCTTCTTCCCGACAAAACCATACAATCAGTTGTCTCTTTTTGTCAAAAACAGCACAATCAGTGTGAACCATTTTCAAATGTGGCAATTACAATAAATCCATTGATACCATCAAGTATCTTTTTTCTGAATAATTTTGGGTATAAAGGAATTACTCATTTTGATACTTTTCCGAAAGGAATATGATTATCTTTGAGGCTTGAACAACCTTAATGATGATTTTAATGATACATTTTTCAGTTCGGAATCAGCATCAACTTAACCGGTAAGATCATGGCAAAAATGTCATTGAGATTTATTCATTTTGTTTTTGCAGTTGTCTTATCTATATCGGTCAGCGCGATCACTATAGAGAAACAGTCGTATAATAAATTTCAATCGCCCGAGAAACTTTACAAAGATCTCTTCTATGCCGTGCAAAGCAACGACAGCATTTTTCCCGACAGCAAGACTTTTGTCGATTGCATTCCTAAATATCCCGTGAATGAGATTCTCGAAAAATATGCAACACTTCCTGATAATCATCGGGCACGTGTTTTGAAACCATTTATTCAACAAAACTTCATCATCCCGAACGCTCAAACAAGCTATCGGTCAGATTCGACAAGCATCAACAGCCATATTTCGCTTTTATGGAATATCTTAACACGCAAGCCGGATAGTACAACGACAGGTACACTCATTCCATTACCCTATTCCTATGTCGTCCCGGGAGGACGATTTCGTGAAATTTACTATTGGGACAGCTATTTTACCATGTTAGGATTGAAAGCCGATCATCGATATGAAATGATTCAAAACATGGTCGATAACTTTGCTTACTTAATTCGCACGTTCGGTTTTATTCCCAATGGCAACAGAACCTATTATCTGAGTCGTTCGCAACCTCCTTTCTTTTCGTTCATGGTAAGTCTTTTGGCATCCATCAAAGGAGATTCTGTTTATGTGAAATACCGTCACGAGTTAGCTAAAGAATATGCGTTTTGGATGCGTGGTGTTGCCAAACTCAAAGAAAACACTGATGCCTATCGCAATGTGATACGACTTCCTAACGGAGAAATTCTCAATCGTTATTGGGATGCTCAAAACACACCCCGATCGGAATCGTATCGTCAAGATGTTGCTACAGCTGAAGTAGCCAAACAAATGAATCCAACCATCAGCAAAAAGCAAGTATATCGCAATTTACGTGCCGGAGCCGAATCAGGTTGGGATTTCTCAAGTCGATGGTTGACAAAAATAAATGGTCAATATCCGCTTTATACCATTCATACGACCGACATCGTTCCGGTGGATTTGAATTGCTTGCTGTACCACTTGGAAACCACCCTTGCAAAAGTCTATCAAGTGGAACATAACGCATCAAAAGCAGCTTTTTATTTGAAAAGAGCCAACGAACGGGCAAAAGCTATCACAACCTATTGTTGGAACGAATCAAAAGGGTTCTTTTTCGATTATAATTTCAAAACGCATCATCAAACCCCTATCTATTCGTTAGCAGGCGTTTATCCGCTTTTTCTGAAAATAGCGACACAACCACAAGCTATTCAGGTGGAGCATAATATCCGATCAAACTTTCTCTTCCCGGGTGGTTTGGTAACTACTACCAACTTCACATCACAACAATGGGATGCTCCCAACGGTTGGGCGCCCTTACAATGGATTACCATTCAAGGATTAATTAATTACAGAGATACAACACTGGCCAATGTTTGTAAAACACGTTGGTTGAATGAGAATCAACTGATCTATCATAAAACCTTCAAAATGACAGAAAAGTATGACGTAGTTCATCCGGATCAAAAAGGCGGAGGAGGAGAATATCCCGGGCAAGATGGTTTTGGTTGGACAAACGGTGTCTTTCAGGCGCTATCAAAAGAAAAATGATTTCAACACCCATTCATCTACATGTGACATCATGGAAACAGGCACAAAAATAGTGAACAAAGGATTAGTTTTGCTTTGGGTTGTATCGGCATTTATTTTGTCATCATGTCATTCCGGCTCAACCAAACGCACCTTTGTCATTGGTGTTTCGCAATGTAGCGACGACGCATGGCGGCGTACGATGAATAATGAAATGCTTCGCGAATCATCATTCTATCCGAATATACGTCTTGAAATTAAAACGGCATACGACAATAATAACAAACAAATAAGCGATATACAGGATTTCATAAACGAAAAAGTGGATGCGCTTATTGTTTCTCCCAACGAAGCGGAACCCATTACGCCCATCGTAGAAAAAGCCTATAAAGCCGGAATTCCAGTCATCATGGTCGATCGCAAGATTGCCTCCGATCAATATACGGCTTTTGTCGGCGCCAATAATTTTCTTATTGGCAAAGAAGTGGGCAATTACGCGATCAACCTGCTCAAAGGGAAAGGGAATATCGTTGAAATCAGAGGGCTGCAAGGATCAACGCCTGCAACGGAACGTCATAATGGATTTATGAGCGCCATTGCAAAATATCCGAATATCCATATTATTTTTTCGAGCGATGGAAAATGGCTGCGTGCACCGGCCAAACAGGAGATGCAAAGCGCATTGAAGCAATATCATAAGATAAACTTAGTATATGCGCACAACGACGAAATGGCCATAGGAGCATATCAAGCTGCTCTCTCCGTACATCGTAATAAAGACATTAAATTTCTGGGCATCGACGCATTAGCAGATGCAGGAGGCGGCATTGACCAAGTGCTTCATGGTGTTCTAACAGCAACATTTATCTATCCGACAGGCGGAGAAAAAGCCATTCAAACAGCCGTTGCCATCTTGAATCACAAACCATTTCAACGAGAAAACACCCTCTACACGGCTGCCGTAGATAAAACCAACGCCCGTATCATCAAGTTACAGACCGATCAGATTAATGATCACCAAAAAAAGATCGTTCAACTCAACGGCTTGCTCAATAAAAATTTAGCGCAATATTCCACTCAAAGGACACTGCTCTACGGTTCGCTCATGATCCTGCTGTTAATCACCGGATTGTTACTCGTTTCTGTGATGGCTTATCGATCGAAAAACAGGTTGAGTAAAAAATTAGAGCAAAAGAACAGAGCCATTGAGCAGCAAAAGGAAACGCTCTCCGTGCAACACGAACAATTGTTGGCCTTATCGAAAAACCTGCAGGAAGCCACGCAGGCAAAACTTACTTTCTTCACCAACATTTCGCATGAGTTTCGTACACCGCTGACGTTGCTCACTGGTCCGATAGATACATTGCTTTCCTCGCCGAACGTGAAACAGGATGAACAACGGTTACTGCTTTTGATGCGTAAAAATGCCAATATACTGTTGAGTCTCATCAGCCAGTTGATTGATTTCCGCAAATATGAAAACGGAAAACTACCCGTCAATTTTACGCTAAGCGATTTGAAACTGTTTTTGAAAGAGGAATCAATATCGTTCAAAGAATTGGCAAAGCGCAAGCACATTCATTTTCATGTAAAGACATCCGACGAATCGTTCACCATCTGGATGGATATGGAGAAATTGGAGAAGATCTACTTCAACCTTCTTTCCAACGCCTTCAAGTACACCCTCGAGAATGGGCATATTGACGTAAAACTCACCAAAGAGATTATCACTGATGAAGCATTCGCCGTGCTTTCGGTATCGGACGACGGAAAAGGCATACCCAAAGAATCGCTGAAAAATATCTTTGAACGATTTTATAAAGTCGATCCGTTTGCCGCAGGATCAGGCATCGGGTTAGCGTTTACCAAAGCGTTAGTAGAGCTGCATCACGGAAAAATAGAAATAGAAAGCGAAGAGGGACATGGAACAAAGTTCACCGTTTTTCTTCCTTTTCAACAAAAAGAGATCCCGACCACGAGCTCCATCACCGAAAACACGGCAACACACGCTCCTTTACTACAAATTATAGAAACGGAAGATGTTGAGATAGAAGATTTGCCGAAAGAAGCCTTTCAAACCACCGAAAAACCGATCATTCTATTGGTGGAAGACAACGCCGATGTTCGCGCTTACATTAAAACCATCTTGCAAGCCGACTACACCATACTTGAAGCAGCGAACGGAGAAAATGGATTATCGAAAGCCATGAAATACGTACCGGAACTGATTGTTAGCGATGTAATGATGGACGGTATGAATGGATTCGAGCTTTGCCGTCAGGTAAAAGAGACGCTTTCCACCAGCCATATCCCCGTCATGTTACTCACGGCATGTTCACTTGATGAGGAAAAAGCGACAGGTTTTGAAAGCGGCGCCGATGCCTACATTCAAAAACCGTTCAATGAACGCCTGTTCACCATCCGCATTCGCAAGCTGATTGAAAACAGGAAAAGGCTCAAAGAACTTTTCCGCGAAAATCAGGCATTTGGAGAAATCAAAGCCTCGGTATCGGACATCGACAAAGATTTTATCACCCAATTCCACAAATTCATCGAGGAGAATATCGCCAACAGTGAACTCAATGTGGATGACATGGGAAAAGAACTGGGACTGTCGCGCGTGCAGTTGTACCGCAAACTGAAATCACTCACCAATTATGCCCCAAACGAATTGGTGCGCATCATTCGTCTGCGAACGGCAGCAAACCTTCTCGAGACAACCGATCAAAATGTTTCTGAAATAGCCTACGCCACGGGATTTACCTCTCCCTCCTACTTCACCAAATGTTTTCGCGACTACTTCAACGAAAGTCCCAGCGACTATGGACGAAACGCCCAAACAAAAACAGAAAAAGAGGAATAGATAAATCAAAGTCTGCGTTTCTTAAAATTCGACTGATCTTTAATGCTTCTCTGCAACCGTTTGTTCTCCTCCTCTTTGTCAAAAAGAGCAGGATCAAATTCATCTCTAACCATTGCATTTGTACAAACAAAGGATGAATGCTATTTGCCTCTTTAACTTGGGGAAGTTTCTAAATCAGGTTGATGATCAACCCGGGAATAAAGCTAAGGATGATCAGGAGAAGGGCAACAAACAGGATTTGTTTTTTATACAGCTTTGCCGCTTCGAAAGGGGTACTCTCGATGGAACGAGTGAAATACATGGCCACGACAGGTCGTAAATAATAATAAACACTCACCATGGAGCCAACGATAGCGATGATAACCAATGGCAGTTGCCCTTGTTCGATGGCGGAAACAAACAGTTGGTATTTTGCCGAGAACCCGATCAATGGAGGAATGCCTGCCAACGAGAGCATGGCAATGGTCATGGCAAACGCCACCGTGGGGTTGTGTTTGGCAAGCCCGTTGAAAGACTTGATGGAGAAAGATCCGGTCTCTTTCCGGACCATCATAAGTACGGCAAACGCCGTGATGGTTGCAATGGAATAGGAAACGGAATAGAGCAAAAGCACTCCCGCAGCATTTCCTTTCAGAGCGATAATGGCAATGAGCATGTATCCTGCATGAGCAACTCCCGAATAAGCCATCATACGTTTTACGCTATCTTGATAGAGTGCGGCAAAATTGCCAATGAGAATGGTTGCTACGGCAAAAACAATCAGGGATGTTTTCCAAAGAAAATCAACATCGCCGAAACTCGAATTGATTAATCGAAAGAAGGCGGCAAAAGCAGCAACTTTTCCCACTGTGGCCATGTAGGTGGTGATAAGGGTTGGCGATCCTTCATAAACATCGGGAATCCAAAAATGAAAGGGTGCGGCGCCGACTTTAAAGGCTAATCCGACAGCCATCAGGAGTAACCCGATTGAAAACATGGCAGGAATATTCGCCTGGTTTTGGATGACATAGAGTTTTATATCCTCCAGATTGAAGCTTCCGCATGCGCCATAAAGCAACGCGATGCCAAACAGGAGAAACCCGGATGCAAACGAACCTGTGAGAAAATATTTCATGGCGGCTTCGTTGGAGCGGGGATCGGACTTTTTGCTGCCAGCCAATAGATAGAGCGACAAAGAAAGGGTTTCGATACCCAGAAACAACATCACCAGATTGCCGAAAGCCGTCATCATCAAGCCGCCGACTAACGAAAAAAGGATCAACGCATAAATATCTTCGAGTGGACGCTTCACCGATTTGTAATAAACCGGGGCAAAGACAAAGATCAACAACGCGATAAACAGCAATAACCCGTTAAAGGCGATTGTAAAGTTGTCGTCAATATACATCTCGTTGAAGTAATGGATGGATTGGTTCCAGCCCATCAAATTGACGATAAAAGCCAACGGAAGTCCTACGAAGATGACGGGCAAAATCATCTTTTTCTTACCGAAGGCTCCAAAAAAGAGAACGATGATAGCAACAATCGAGATGGTTATGATGGCGTACATAGATGAAATGTCTTAGTAAAGAGTTATAATTTATTTGACCACACTCTGAAGCAATTGCAAAACAAATGAGGGATAAATACCCACGGCAAATATGGCAATAATGATCGGGACAAAAAGCATTATTTCGGAGAACGTCAAGTCGGTAAAATTTTCAGTGGACGCTTTCTTCTCTCCAAACATGATTTTCTGATACATCTTAAGCATATAGACAGCAACCAGAATGATGGTCAGTCCGGCAATGATCGCCAGAATTTTATTGTATGTAAACAGACCCAACAAAATAAGAAATTCCCCTACAAAACTGTTGGTAAGTGGCAACGCAACATTGGCTAACACGATGATCATAAAAATGGTAGCAAACCGTGGTGCAACACTTGCAATGCCACCCAGTTCACTAATCTTGTCAGTCTTTGTTCTTTTCACAATCATGTAGTAGCAAAGAAAAAATCCAACCACATTGACTCCGTGTGAGAACATCTGCAAAATACCGCCTTCAATTCCGTAGCGACTGTTCGATAAAAGTCCAAGAGCGATGATACCCACGTGCGAAAGCGAAGCAAACGCGATGAGCTTTTTCAGATGTGGTTGCGAGATGGCAATCACCGCGCCATAAATCACTCCAAACAAAATGAGTGGCAGGAAAATAAGCGAACCGTTAGCCACCACATCAGAACAAAGAGGAAGCAGAAAACGCACGATACCATAAAGTCCCATCTTGAGCATAATGCCCGCCAGCAACATGGAACCTTGCACAGGAGAAGCATTGTAAGTTTCAACCTGCCACGAGTGAAACGGGAAAAGTGGTATTTTGATGGCAAATGCCAGAAAGAAAGCCAAAAACAATGGTATTTGCTGCGAATAGGAAAGTTTCAGTTGGTAAAATGAGTCAAAACTGAATGAATGAGGCGCAGGAGTCAACGTATAAAGATACAGAATGGCAATCAGCATGAAGAAGCTACCCACAACGGTATAAATCAAAAATTTAATGCTTATTTTTCTGGCATTCTCGCCACCCCAACGAGCCGTGATAAAGAAAATGGGTATCAAAGCCAGCTCCCAAAAGATATAAAAAAGAATCATATCCGAGGCAGCAAAAACGCCGATCAATGCCGTTTGCATTAACATGATAAGGGCGAAAAAATGAGGCGTTCGATGTTCTTTTTTATCTGTCGAGGCAATGATGATAGGCACCAACAACGAGGTCAGAATAACGAATATGATGGAAATGGCATCAATTTTGAACAACAGATTCACACCAAGAATCGACTCTAAATCCACATTGGAAAACAAGGCCTTCTCGGGTGCGACAATAAGTTCATAGCCGCCTACCAACGAAATAACGAATACGGCCAAAGAAGCAAGGAGCGCAAAATTCTTGCTTTGTTGTACCGTTTTGCCTGTAAAAAGAAAAATGGAGGCGAATAACGGCAGGATAAGTAACAGTGCGATGATCATCTATGTTATCGTATAAGATTAAAAAACAAGATAGCTATGATACTAAATACCATGATAATGAGATAGAAACCTACGTTTCCTGTTTGCAGCAGGCGGATTCTGCCTCCGACATATAAAGTACTGTTTCCGATGGAATTTATCAGGCGATTGATGATGCTCTGATCAACCGTTTCTCTGAAAAAGAGCGATAACTTTTCCGTCGGCTTTACAAAGCAAAAATCATAAATCTCATCCACATAAAATTTGTTGGCCATTACTTTCTGAATACCGGAAAGTTCGGAAGGTAACCGATCTTTGGCAAAACGCACATAACTCATATATACCAGTATAGCAATGATGGTTAGTGGAATCAGCAGTGTCAGCCATTCGGTAAGTACGGTTAGATTTTGTCCCGAAGCCGGAACCAACTGCTGTGCAGTGAGAAAGATGGGCGATAAGTAGTTCTCAAACACGTTTACATTGGTTGAAAACAATGCCGGAATCTGTACAAAACCTGCCACCATCGACAACAGAGCCAGCACAGCCATAGGAATCAACATCACCTTAGGCGATTCGTGAATGTGATGATTTGTCTTGACCGCATCGCTTTCGGGTTTGTAAAACGCTACGAACAACAGCCGGAACATGTACACGGTAGTCAACAAGGAAATAAACGTGGCAATTATGCCCATTCCCATGCCATGTTCGTAGGCAACGGAGAGAATCATCTCTTTGGAAAAGAAACCCGCAAAGGGAGGAATTCCCGAAATAGCAATGGCCCCAACAGCAAAGAGAGCAAACGTGAATGGTATTTTCTTGCGTAACCCGCCCATTTTGCGAATATCCTGTTCCTGATTCAATGCGTGAATGACGCTGCCTGCCGCCAGAAAGAGCAAAGCTTTGAAGAAGGCGTGTGTCGTCAGGTGGAACATAGCGCCGGAAAAAGATCCCAAGCCCAATGCCATAAACATAAATCCCAGTTGACTCACGGTGGAGTAGGCTAAAATCTTCTTAATGTCGTTTTGGTAGATAGCTATCAACCCGCTAATTAATGCCGTGAAGATACCGATTATCAGAATGAAATTCATGGTAACAGGAGATAACACAAACAACACACTCGACCGTGCCACCAAATAGACACCTGCCGTAACCATCGTAGCTGCATGGATAAGCGCTGAAACCGGCGTTGGCCCTGCCATAGCATCGGGTAACCACGTAAACAGCGGTATCTGAGCACTCTTCCCGATAGCTCCGGCAAAGAGTCCGAAAGTGATAACAAGGAGCGCTGTGCTGCCCGATGGCATGAGAGATACTTTGGTTGCCACTTCGCTTATGTTTAGGGTTCCGAATGTATGAAACATCATGAAGATGCCGATCAGAAATCCTAAATCGCCGATCCGATTCATGATAAATGCTTTTTTAGCCGCGTTGTTGTTGGCATGATCTTTGTACCAAAACCCGATTAAGAGGTAAGAACACAACCCGACGCCTTCCCAACCGATAAATAGCATCAGGTAATTGGAACTCAGCACCAATATCAACATAAAGAAGATAAACAGGTTCATGTACGAGAAAAAGCGGTTCACACCGTCATCTCCCTTCATATAACCGATGGAATAGACATGAATAAGAAAGCCAACGCCATTCACCACAAGCAACATCAGCGCCGACAACCGATCTACGGTTATGGCAAAAGGGATGGAGATATTGGCGAATTTTATCCAATCGAATAAATTCGTCTCAACGCTTTGATTGGTTGTACTGACATACCAGAAAAGGATGAATGTCAGAATCAAATTCAGAAATACGAAAGCCGAGGCAATAATACCCGACAACTTCTTGTTTAGCTGTTTCTGGAACAGGCCAATTGCAAGAAATCCCAATAGCGGGAAAAGGAGTAAGAGAAACGATATCGATTGCATAAAAGAGAAACTTTCCATTACCATTTGAGACGGTTTAAAATGTTGATATCAATCGTGCGTGAGGAGCGGTACACAACCACTAACAGCGCTAATCCGATGGCAATTTCTGCCGCTGCCACTACCATGATAAAAAAGACGAACACCTGACCGGAAGGATCGTTGCGATAGGCGGAAAAAGCTGCCAGCAAAAGATTGGCCGAATTCAGCATCAATTCTACCGACATGAAAATGGCTAATGCATTACGTTTTACCAATACTCCTACTACACCAATCGTGAACAAAGCCGTACAAAAAATAATGTAGTAGCTTAACGGAATCATTTGTAGTTGTGTAACTGTAGTTTCCATCGTTTTATTCTTTATCTTTTTTCCCCAGCATCACCGCTCCTACCATAGCCGACAAGAAGAGGATGGAGGAGAGTTCAAAGGGTAATAAATATTGACTGAACAGGGTTTTGCCAAGGTTTTTTACTAATCCGATCTGACTGACAGCAGGATTGGACACGGTGGCTAAGTCAAAGGATTTGAGAGACCCGATGAGCACCACAAAGAGCAGACCACCGGCAATGGCGGCGATAATCTTTACAAGGGTGGTTTTCGGGAATTGTCCCTCTTTATTGAGATTCAGCAACATCACCGTGAAAAGAAAGAGCACCATGATGGCGCCGGCATAGACAATCACATGCACCACCGCCAAAAACTGAGCATTTAGCAAGATGTAATGACCGGCCAAAGCGAAAAATGTCAGGGTTAAATAGAGCACGCTATGTATCGGTTTCTTCGACAGCAATACCATCATTGCCGAAAAAAGAGCTACACAGCTTAGAAAGAGAAAGAGATATACCTGAAACATAGTCTTTTATTTGTTATGTAATTGAGTCTTGTCTTTTTTGAATGCCAGCACTTCGGGCGTTTGACGTTTCGATACATCAATGGGTGCATCCTTCGGTTCGAGCAATACATCTTTTCCATAAATAAAATTGTCACGCGCTACTTCGCTCGGCACGAACCGATCCGTGAGGAATATGGCTTCTTTCGGACAGGCTGATTCACAGTCGCCGCAATAGATACACCGCAGCATATTAATTTCATATACAGCCGCGTATTTCTCTTCGCGATAAAGATGTTTTTCGCTTTCGAGCCGCTCTTTGGCTATCATGGTAATAGCCTCAGCAGGACACGAAAGAGCGCATAAGCCACAGGCAGTACAACGTTCTCGACCTTCTTCGTCACGTTTCAACACATGCATACCCCTGTAAATGTCAGAAACAGGACGTTTTACTTCGGGATATTGAACGGTGGCTTTCTTGGTGAAAAAGTGACTCATCGTGATGAACATCCCTTTGAAGATTGCCGGCAAATAGAGACTTTCTAAAAACGACATCTTCTTGTTAGAGACGACTTTCGATCGGTTGGTCAGCGATATTTTAGTTGAGTCTTGATTCATCTTGTTCAATGCTTTACATATTCTTTAGTCATTCAACCCTATGGGTTGTTTTCTGGTTATCTTTTCAATTCCCCCAACTTCGTTGGAGGTTATGCACATTCAACTCTTCGAGTTTATTGGTAATGGATTCCCCATATTTCTGCCGATAACTGCTTCTTTACCCCTAAATCCCCTTCTTCCCGTAACTTCATATCTTCTTTAACTTCTAATTCCTACCGACTACTATCTACTATCTACTATCTACCGACTACTTCTTGAACAGCTCATAAATAACTCCCGTCGCAACGATGTTGACGATTGCCAACGGCAATAACACTTTCCAGCCGAAACGCATCAATTGATCGTATCGAAAACGAGGCAATGTCCAGCGAACCCACATAAACAAGAACATGAAAAATCCGATTTTCGCAAACAATACAAACGTTCCTACAATCGTCAACCAATTATGCGACATGCCTAATTCATGCAAAAAAGGAAAGTTATATCCTCCAAAATAGAGCGACGCAATCATTGCCGACGAGATGAACATGTTGATATATTCCGAAAAGAGATAGAAACCAAGCTTCATGGAGCTGTATTCGGTATGGTATCCGCCTATCAATTCTGAATCGCACTCGGGAAGGTCAAACGGAGTCCGGTTAGTTTCGGCAAACGCGCATATCACAAACACAAAGAAACCAATGGGTTGATACCACACGTTCCAGTGAATTCCATGTTGCTGTGCCACTATGTCATGTAAGCTCAAACTACCCGACATCATCACAATAGCGATCAACGCCATTCCCATGGCTAATTCGTAACTGATCATTTGCGAAGCAGCACGTACAGCTCCCATCAACGCGTATTTGTTATTCGAAGACCATCCACCGATCATGATACCGTAAACGCCGATTGAAGTAACGGCAAAAACATACAGCACCCCGATATTCACATCGGCGACCTGTAAAGGAAACACATTATTACCAATGACTAAGGTGTTTCCCCATGGAATCACCGCGCTGCCCAGCAATGCAATCAGCATGGTGAGCGATGGCCCTAATACATAGAGAAATTTATCGGCAGTGGCAGGCATAAACTCCTCTTTAAAGAAAAGTTTCACGCCATCAGCCACCGGTTGCAGTAACCCGAATATACCTGCTCTGTTCGGGCCAAGTCGATCTTGAAAAAATCCGGCTATTTTCCGTTCTGCCAAAGTAGCGTACATGGCAATAACCAGACTTAATAACAAAATAACAATAATCAGTCCCGATTTATATAGAATTTGAATATCCATATTACTCCATCTTTTCTTTTAGGGGATTTATTACGTGTGGATTAATCTTTTTCGCATAATAGTTCTGATTGATAACCGAAGAAGTTTCGATCGTACGAGGTCCGTCAATCGTCCAGTCGGAACTGTTCATTTTCTCAAAACGACATTCGTTGCAAATAAAATCTTCCACTTCGCCATATTTATCTTTTCTTCCGGTCACCCGATACACTTCCTGACCACGCAGCCATATTGTAACCTTTCCCGAACATTTTGAACAGGTACGATGCGCTTCCATCGGTTTCAGAAACCATACCCGGTTTTTGAATCGGAAAGGTTTATCGGTCAATGCACCGACAGGACAAACGTCAATCATGTTGCCCGAGAAATCGTTTTCAATCGCTTGCTGAATAAATGTCGATATCTCTGATTTCTCGCCACGATAAAGCACACCATGCACCCGATTATCGGTAAGTTGTTCTGCTGCATATACGCACCGATAGCACAAGATGCACCGGTTTGGATGGAACTGAATTAAATTCCCGATGTTGATCGTTTCGTAGGTGCGTTTCTCTTCTTCAAAACGGGATGTATTGCTTCCGTGTTCATAGCTGAGATTCTGTAAATCGCACTCTCCTGCCTGATCGCAAACGGGACAATCGAGCGGATGATTGATAAGCAGGAACTCCACCACCGCTTTACGTGCATCCACCACTTCGGGCGAAGTTATGTTCTGCACCACCATACCATCCATCACTTCGGTACGACAGGATGCCACTAACTTAGGCATCGGGCGCGGATCTTTTGTCGAACCCTGAGATACTTTCACCATGCAGGTGCGGCACTTGCCACCACTGTTTTTCAGCTTTGAATGGTAGCACATGGCAGGAGGAACCACATCGCCTCCAATCAGCCTTGCCGCCTGTAGAATCGTTGTACCTTCCGCTACTTCAATTGTATGATTATCGATCGTTACCTTTACCATCTCTGCTATTTGTTTGTGTATTGTAAGATAGAGCCATGTTTAATGTTCCTGACAATGTCGGGATGCTCCACATGAAACTCAAATTCGTTCCGAAAATGACGTATGGCAGCAGCTACCGGCCAAGCAGAGGCATCGCCCAACGGGCATATCGTGTTTCCTTCTATGTGAGAAGCTATATTCACCAATAAATCAATATCTTTCATTCTGCCATTCCCGTTTTCGATGCGATAGAGCACGCTATCCATCCAACTGGTTCCTTCGCGACAGGGAGAACATTGTCCGCACGATTCGTGATGATAGAAACGGGAGAAATTGTACGTGTTGCGTACAATGCAATCGTCTTCGTCGTAAACAATAAACCCACCTGAACCGAGCATTGAACCGCTTTCAAAACCGCCATCGGCTAAAGATTCGTAACTCAGCAAGCGTTTTTCTCCTTTCAGGGTATTCAATATCAACTCCTTTGGGAGAATAGGTACTGACGAGCCACCCGGAATAACCGCTTTCAGCTCTTTCCCGTTTTTAATGCCTCCGCAATAGGCTTCGCTGTACAGAAACTCTTCAACCGGAAAACCCAGTTCAATTTCATAAACGCCCGGTTTGTTGATATGACCACAGGCGGATATCAGCTTTGTACCGGTACTTTTTCCGATACCTATTTTGGCAAAACTTTCACCACCATGATTCACAATCCAACCGATGTTGGCCAATGTTTCCACATTATTCACTACGGTAGGACAGTCGTATAATCCTTTCACTGCCGGAAACGGTGGTTTAAGACGTGGATTTCCTCTTTTACCTTCCAATGATTCGAGCAATGCTGTTTCTTCTCCACAAATATAAGCTCCTGCACCACAATGAACATAAATATCTAAATCGTAATGACTTCCTAAGATGTTTTTCCCGAGTAATCCGTTTTTGTAACACTCTTTGATAGCTTCGTTCAGGATACCAACAATGTATTTATATTCTCCCCGAACATAGATGTAAGCCGTGTTGGCACCTAATGCATAGGAAGAACAAATCATCCCTTCGAGCAACCGGTGAGGAATTCGCTCCATCAGGTAACGGTCTTTGAACGTGCCCGGTTCGCTTTCATCGGCATTGCACACCAAATAGCGCGGATTATTGCTCTTTTTGTCAATAAAGCTCCACTTTAATCCCGTTGGAAAACCGGCGCCTCCTCTGCCACGCAAACCCGAGGTCTTCACTTCTGACACCACTTCATCGGGTGTCATTGTTTTCAGAGCTTTTTCAACAGACTGATAGCCGCCGTTTTGCCGGTACACATCAAGGAAGCGAATTCCTTCTATGTCATTATTCTCTAAGATAATCTTTCTTTCCATGACAGGCTTTCGGGTTTCGTTAATTCGCTTGTATTTCGCAATGTAGCGATAATTTCGTCGATCTTCTCTATGTTGAGGAACTCATAAAATTCGGTATTCACCTGCATCACCGGAGCTGAACCACAAGCGCCAAGACATTCTACTCCTTTGAGAGAAAAGAGGTTGTCTTCGGTTGTTTCGCCAACTTTTATATGCAGTTTTTCTTCCAGATAGTGCATGATATCTTCACCACCGCATATAGCACAAGGGCCGGTTTGACAAACTTCAATCACATATTTTCCGACCGGTTCAAGATAAAACTGTGAATAAAACGTAGCCACTTCATACACTTCGATAGGCGTAATATGAAGCAAACCTGCCACGTAATCCATACTGTCCACATTCAGACTTCCTCCCAACTCCTCTTGTGCAATCTGAAGCACGGGAATCAAAGCCGACTTTTGCTGGCCTTCTGGATAATGTGAAATGACAGTCTCTATTTTTGCCAATGTATCGGCTGTAAAAGAAACCTCCTTGTTTTTCTTTACGTAGAGTTTATGTTTGAATTGTTTATCGCTCATATAGTGTAATTGTTTTTTGAATATCCGGCATTTATCCTATTTCTCAGTGATAAATGGTCAATGTCTAAATTGTAAATTCTCCTTATGCATCCAATTCTCCGGCAATGATATTCATGCTGCTCATCGTCAGAATGGCATCTGAAATGGTGGAGCCGACGATCATCTCGGGATAAGCCTGATAATATATAAAGCTGGGACGACGGAAATGCAAGCGGTAAGGCGTACGGCCTCCATCGGAAACCACGTAGAATCCCAATTCTCCGTTGCCACCCTCCACAGCATGATAAATCTCTTTTTTCGGAACGTCTATTTCGCCCATCACCATTTTGAAGTGACTGATCAGCGGTTCCATTTTACTATACACCTCTTCTTTGGGCGGCATGTAAAACGCGGGTACTTCTGCGTTGAATTTTCCTTCCGGCATGTTTTCCAATGCGTTATTGATCAATTTCATGCTCTCCCACATCTCTGTCTCACGCACACAAAAACGATCGTAGGTATCGCCATTCTGTCCGATGGGAACTATGAAATCGAAATCATTATACGAAGAATAGGGTTCATTCACCCGCACATCATAATCAACGCCTGCTGCCCGTAAACAAGGACCTGTAAAACTGTAATTGAGCGCTCTTTCTGCTGAAATACTTCCCACGTTAATGGTTCTGTCCATGAAAATACGGTTACGCATCAGCAGGTTCTCAAACTCATGCAGTATCTTGGGCAAACGTTTCATCAGTTCACGAATCTTACGAATGGCCGTAGGTGAAAAATCTCTGTCAAAGCCTCCTACACGGCCTAAATTGGTTGTAAGACGTGCTCCGCAAAGCTCTTCGTATATTTCATAAATTTTTTCCCGCTCCTCAAACACATAGATAAAACCCGTCAGAGCGCCACTGTCCACCCCGATTACACTGTTGCAAATCAAATGGTCGGATATGCGGGCAAGTTCCATAACAATTATGCGCATGTAGTCAATCCGCTTGTTGGTTTCCACTCCCAGCAATTTCTCCACAGCGAGATGCCAGCCGATATTATTAAGCGGCGAAGAACAGTAGTTCATCCGATCCGTCAACGTGGTGATTTGATAGTAAGGACGGCGTTCGGCAATTTTCTCAAAAGCACGGTGAATGTAACCGATAGTCTGTTCGGCACCGAGGATGGTTTCTCCATCCATCGTTAAAACATTTTGAAAGATGCCGTGCGTGGCAGGGTGCGTCGGCCCAAGATTGAGCGTGCTGTATCTTTTTTCGTCCTTTTTACTTGTTTCCAATGAAGGGGTCGTTTTATCTTTCATGCAACCATGCTTAATTTAAAATCAAATGATTCATGCTCGTTTCTTGTGAATCAGTTTCAATTGTATCCGGTTCTATTCTGAGGAATAAACCCATTATAAGTATCCGATATTTATATGTTCATTTTGTTCAACCCTACGGGTTGTCTTCTTGTTATCTTTTCAATTCCCCCAACTTCGTTGGAGGTTATGCACATTAACTCTTCGGGGTTATAGGTAATGAATTTCCCTATGCTTTAGCCGTCAACTTCTTCTTTTACCCCTAAATCCCCTAAAGGGGACTTTTAAACCTCAAGAGCGCGAAAAAATAATTATCTAACTGAACTTTCGCAAGCAGTCAATATGCTGATTTACTGAGAGATTTAAATATATTATGTTTGATTATCACGAGGTTATACATAATAGAGTGTGCTCAAATCATTGGTTTAAACCTCTCCCCTAACC
>DAIDKM010000035.1 GCA_027450045.1 Paludibacter sp.
TATTGGATTTTGGGAACTAAACACCAAATCGAAAAAAATGCCTGGAATGGATGGGGCAGAATGGATATTAGAGGGGAAAGAATTAAATACATATCATGTAGTTGATAGATGGGAAGGTGGAGATATTGGATCTCTTTGTTATTATTTAAGGGAATTGACCAATATGAAAATTGAGGGAGAAGATCATGATTGAAAAACTTTAGCACAACTCAACCGATGACTCTTAGCTGTCGGTTGTCTAAAACATCAAAACTAATTGACTATGCACTACCTAAAATGCAGCAAGTGTGGACATTTTAACGAAGTAAAAACGGAGTATTTAGTATTGTGTTCCAATTGTAATACAAGACTGACTAACAACTTCACTGACTGGAAAAAGAAAAATGAGGACAAATCGTTTGAAGAGTTTAAGCAAGTGATTTGCACCACGGAAAAGGAACCACACACAACAGAGAAGCTGAAAAAAAGCAACCCAAAAGGACTAAAATACTGGATTAGTTTTGCAATAGGATTGGCAATTGTCACAACATCGGCACGCTTTGGAGGAGATGCCTTAAGTGGACTGTTCAATAAGTCGACATTCAACCCTGCAATGATGGAAATTGCAAGTGAAATCAATAAGAATTGCCCGGTTATGGTGGATAATGCAACACGACTTGATAATGTGATAGTCATGCCGGACAATATTTTGCAGTATAACTATACGCTCGTGAAATGGGTGAAAGATTCGATAAATATAAACGAACTGAAAAGCCATATAGAGCCAACGATCATCAATTTAATAAAAACAAATCCTGACATGAAAACCTTGTGCGATAGCAAGACGACCTTTAGGTACTATTATAAGGACAGGAAAGGAGTGTATTTGTTTAGAATCGTCGTGAACCCGGAGCAATATGAATGAAGATAATGGAAAACCAAAAATTTAATGTGCCATGGAAATAAAAGAGATTATTTTATTCGAGTTAAACATGTTATGGTCCGAGATATACACAACGGACAATCCGGATTTAGAAAACGATTTATTGAAATCGGATGAGATTATTGGTGATGGCCTTGATATGGTACTTATCCATAATTTCGATTATGAAGCATTACCCGATAACCGTTGGGAATTTTATAGTGACATGACGATGCGATTTCCCGATGTTGCTTCTATAACGATACGCTCACAATTTCAGATTGTGGCAGAAGATTTCGATTGGGATCTGTTTTTCGATGAAGAAATACTTCACCCAATCGTCGAAGCGTCGTTAGACTCAACAACAGATTCGTTTAAGAATTTCTGTCAGGAAAACAATCTGATTCTACCCGGTGACATGTCAAAGGAAGGATATAAGGTGGGAGAAGAAATGGTTGAGCGGCTTTGCAAGGATTTAGTGGTTCAATATTTTAACCATCGGAGATTTTACGATATTGACAATGAAGCTAATTTAAACAAAATAGCATTGATATGTCCAATGGGAACTATCATGAACATTTCCCTCAATCTTACATTTCTGGTGATGGACGAGATTTTATTCAACAATAAAAACTTCAACAGAAAACAGAATCGCGATGTGTTTTTTAAGTATGTGCCGGAGATGAAATATAACTCGTTACGAATGAAATGTATTCAGATCGGAAAACATGATGTAACGTTAACAGGAGCAGATGAATTTTTTTTCATGAAATGTATTACCTGTGCGGTACAAATGTTGGTGGGCGATAAAAGCGATTTTCTGATCCCTGTGTTGGAAGAACGGAATGTAACACGCGAAGTGCAGGGCATTTTCTTTAAAAGCGCCAGCAAGCTTGTTGACCTTTACAATAGTTTGCCTGAAGAGAAAGATTTTAAAGAAGAAAAGTTTGAGTGGAATAAAATGATTCAATGATCACGGAAGATATTAGGGAAGTTAAAGGACGATGTGAAGTCATGTAAGTTAGCGTGACTCTTGGAAACAGGTTAGATAAAATAAGAAGACTTCGATAAAAAAGAATGTGCTAAACCAAACAATGAATTTCTAAAAATCAGAGATTATGAAAACGTATTTCAATTTTCAATTAACCGGAAAGAAACTTTTTCCATTGTGGGCCATCTATTATCTGTTCATAATAGTGCCTTATGTCATTTTTTTACTAACCATACGATCGCACCAAGCTGCTGACCAACATCTCTCAACTGCATTATTTGCTGTAGTGTTTGGGTTGGTAATCATTATCATTGTATTGATATGGGATATGTATTTTGTGAAAACCATTTTGCAGAATACGCAACTTAACGGCACGAACCTTCAATGCAACTATTCTTTTGGAGAATTTTTGGGAGTTGTTGCGCTCGGCATATTTCTCACTATCATCACAATCGGTATTTATGCACCTTGGTTTGTCAAAAACATGCAACGCTTTTTTATCGATAACACCTCTTACAAAGAAAAAAAGTTTGCATTTCAAGGAAAAGGAGGAAAGTTGTTCGTCATATTACTACTTACGCTGTTCATACCGATGGTTATTGTGATCATCGTTATGGCAAAAGTCTTCGGAACCCATCTCAATGATCAACCCATCTTAATACAAATCATTAAAAATGTGATCATTTATATTATCCTGATACCGTACATTTATTACATCTATAAATGGATGTTTGATATCACATACAAAGGGTATCATTTCAAATGGCATACAAAATTCTGGCCATCGATAGGGAAAATTACACTGGAAATGGTTCTGTCCATCATCACGTTGGGATTTTATGCTCCCTTAGCATACGTGCGACTCTATAAATATTTCTTGGAAAAAACGAAAAGCGAAACAGAAGGAACGCCAAAGATTCTATTCAATTTTGCCATAGATCAAAAAAAGGACTACTTATTCATTTTAGTCCAGACACTATTGACCGTTATCACACTTGGAATTTATTTCCCATGGTATTTTTGCAAGGTGTCACAAAGAATTTTAGAAAAAACATCTATGGAAAAGATAGCGTGATAGATGTCAAGCAATAAAAGGAAGATGGCAAAAGACAGACTCGCGGGGTGACTCAGAGAATTCATCCCGTGAGTTGATGAATAATAGAAGAAGGATTTGAAAAACAATTCAAGATGATTGCCCGTGCCGCTTTTTCCATAGACTGCGGAAATAACCATCGAGACCCAACAAAGCTAGCATGAGAACGGCGATATAACCACACGCAACAAGCCATGACTTTGTTTGGGGTGAAACAGAGAGATCAGGTAGGGTCAGGTGCATACTGAACGAGAAATAGTATGTTAGTATGTAACCCATTGCGGCAATCATTCCGGTCGAAACAAAAGATATTACAATCAATCCCCACAAAAAAGAATGTTTCTTTTTTCGTTCGGCTTCCAACAAGATCCGACGCATCATTTGCTGTTCAAATCCGTAAGGTAGATTGCTTGTCCTTCTATTGTTGAGTGCTCTTTTTAGTGCTTTATTCCGGCTCATCATTTTTACTTTTAATCCATTCATATAATTTCTTCCGAACACGAAACAACTTTACCTTAGTGTTATCAGTTGTCAGCCCGAGAACGGAAGCCACATCACTAACCGGTTTCTCTTCCATATAGTAAAGTGTAATCAATGCTTTCTCTTCGGGATTCAAATAGTCAATAGCCTCCTCCAACCTCTGCAACATCTCTTCGTTATCATCGTTTTCAAAAAAGGTATCAATCGTTTCGTCAGGAATATTCCCTACCGCATTTTCATCCAAAACAGGGAAAACGATCCTTCTTTTTCGTGTTGCCGATACGGCCGTATTATAAGCAATGCGGTATAACCAAGTGGAAAAGCTGCAATCGTTCTTAAAAGCATCCAGCTTCCTGAACGCTTTCACAAAAGTATCCTGCGTCAATTCCTCAGCATCTTCATGGTTGGGGACTAATTGAATAATCAGCGAATAAATAGGCCGGCTATAACGTTCGAGAAAGAAGGAAAATAAATTGGTTTCCCCGTCAAGAATCCGTCGTATATAGCCTGTTTCTTCCGTCATTAATTCCATTTATCAAGGTCAGAGGAATTCACTATGTCATTTTCAAGCACGTTTGAGGTTAGCCAAACAGGTTCGTCTCATGCTGAGATTCCATAACGTAAAGTTAGACGCCATTTGCGTAATTTGGTTACACTTTGCACAACATTCATTGGCAAAGAAGCTTTTCTGCACATTTAGCTGTAACCATTTACCGATTGATGCGTCAAACTATGCAAAGGACAAAATTACTCACCTAAAAAACAACGATTATGATGGATTTTATTACAATCCCGTTGGTTGTCGGAATGATAACCCTGGGAATTTACAAATTGTTTGAACTTTTCGTTCGTAAAAGAGAGCGCCTCACCATTATTGAAAAAATAAGCGAGAAATTTGACACATCCATGTTTGAGAATCAAGTTTCGTTTTCAACGAAAGTATTTAACAACATCTCTTTCGGATCGCTTAAGGTTGGTTGTTTGTTAATCGGTGTGGGACTTGGCCTGATGGTCGGATTCTTTATCAGTATGTTTGCTTTCGGCAATTACAATCTATTGTCAGTCAGTTTCACTCCGGGAGCTATTGATTGGGACAAAGTAAACCAAGTGAAGGAAATGGTAGGCATAGTTTACGGCGCATCGGTATTTATTTTCGGAGGTATCGGTCTATTGGTGGCCTTTATTCTGGAGATGAAATATACAGGTAAGAACAAGAAGAACTGATTTCAATGTTGCAACAGAAAAGCCTTCGCTCGCAAAGTGAAGGCTTTTCTGTTTTTAGTTTGTTGTATCGCTTGTAGAAGAAGATTCCGATCGCTGTCTTTGTTTCTCGGCTTCAAAGCAATGGCGGCAAATCGGTTCATATTCGTCTTTTTCACCAAGAAGTACCTGTTTTTCACCGGCCACCAATCGGTGGGAAACGTAAGCCGGGTTGCCGCAACGCATACAAATGGCATGTTCTTTTGTCACATCATCGGCAATGGCCATTAAGGCAGGCATAGGGCCGAAAGGAACACCCCGAAAATCCATATCAAGGCCGGCCACAATGACACGCAGCCCCATGTTGGCTAAACGATTGCATACATCCACAATGCCATCGTCGAAAAACTGTGCTTCATCAATTCCCACCACATCCACATCGCCCACCATCAGAAGAATATTTTGCGACGAATCGACCGGAGTTGAGACAATGGAATGATGATCGTGCGACACCACTTCCATTTCCGAAAAGCGCGTGTCTATGGCAGGCTTGAAAATTTCAACACTTTGTTTGGCAAACTCTGCACGTCGAAGGCGCCGAATGAGTTCTTCGGTCTTACCCGAAAACATCGAGCCGCAAATTACCTCCACACTTCCTTTTTTGCCGGTAGAATTAAAATTCGATTCAAAATAGATCATGGTGCTGTTTTTTTGTACCTTTACCCAAGATTTGCAAAGATAAAAGTTGCGTTTCATTTTGCCACCAACCAACGGAAAAACTTATGAACAAAACGATTTTATTTACGTTAATAGAAAAGGAAATCAACGAGTTAGAAATACTCGTGAAAGGGATGAAAGAAATAGAAACTCTATCGCCTACCTTGCTCTCATTGGCTAAAAGCAAAGTAACAGCTATCTTGGAAGATTTTGATCAAATAAACCACCTTGTCGTAACGGGGCAGCTCGAAAATTCCACCATAATACAGAATAAAGCTGAAAAAGTGGACCCCATTGCTCCTGTCAGCGAAACAAAGCAGGCAATGCCAGAAGTGCCAAAGGTTGATCAGATAAATCATGTAGTTCAATATGTAGTGGAAGAACCTCATGAAATATCCGTTGTTCAGCCGCCTGCGCCACAAAAACCGATAGAAGAAAAAGGAAACACAATGCATGTTGCCACGTCATTGGCCGAAACGCTCAACACTACCAAACAATCGCTCAATGAAGCCATTGCACTACAAGCGGAAGCCTCGTTGGCCGAAACAATGCAAAACAGCAAAGTGGATGATTTGCGTCAAGCGTTCAGCTTAGCCGATCGGTTTCGCTTTCAACGTGAACTATTTGGAGGCAATGGAGAAAAATTCAACACGACCCTGTCGCAACTTAACGCCAGCAAAAGCAAGGATGAGGCCATGGCACTTCTTAAGCCATTTGGTTGGGATGAAAACGATGCACGGGTATCGGATTTTATTCGTATAGTGCTGCGAAAATTTAGTGAAAACTGATAACAAACATTTTTTATGGGCAAACTCTATCTTATTCCCACTCCAATCGGGAACTTAGAAGACATTACCTTGCGCGCCATCCGATTGTTGAAGGAGGTAGATCTCATTTTGGCGGAAGACACGCGCACTACAGGTTTCTTATTGAACCATTTTCAAATAGAAACCCGCATGATGCCGCATCACAAATTCAACGAACATAAAACGGTGACTGCGTTGGTGGAACGAATCGCACAAGGCGAAACAATGGCTTTAGTCTCCGACGCAGGAACTCCGGCAATCTCCGATCCCGGCTTCCTTTTAGTTCGTGCATGTGTGGCACAAGATGTTGAAGTCGAATGTCTTCCGGGTGCAACGGCTTTAGTTCCTGCATTGGTTAATTCGGGATTGCCCAATGATCGTTTTTGTTTTGAGGGATTTTTACCGCAAAAAAAAGGGCGTCAAACCCGTTTGAAAGAGTTGTCAGAAGAGTGGAGAACAATGGTATTTTATGAATCGCCTTTTCGCTTGGTGAAAACCTTACAACAACTTAGTGACTATTTTGGCAGCGAACGGAAAGCAACTGTATCACGCGAATTGACCAAGATATACGAAGAAACCGTGCGTGGCACACTGAGCGAACTCATTGTCCATTTCAACGAAAAAGCGCCCAAAGGCGAAATTGTGCTAATTGTTGCAGGGAAAGAGAGTTAATCCTCTTTTTTGCACTATCTTTGCATGCGGAAATCATTATTGATTTTAAAATACCAATCAACTCATTCTCAATACTTACAGCTATGAAACAATTCCTTTTTATCCTCAGCGTAGCCCTTTTTGCATCGTGTAGTCATCAAAGTTCGGATGTGAAGAAGCTGCAACAAGAAAACGATTCTTTGTTACAAGCTAAATCGCATTTAGAAAACGAAACCAACGATTACCTAACTTCGATGAATGAGATTGAAGACAATTTCAGTAAAATCAAAGAGATGGAAAATTATATTCAAGTGAACAAATCGAATGAAAACACGACGGATATTCGCACAAAGATCAATGATGACGTCATTCAGATTAGTGAAATATTGAAAGCCAACAAAGAGAAATTAGCTATTTTAAATCATAAACTTAGCAGAAGTAACCTCCGTATCGCCGCTTTGGAACAAACCGTAGCCCGTCTTAATACGACATTAAACGAAAAGATTCAATTAATTCAATCGTTATCCGACGAATTGAAGATAAAAGATGCCACTATTTCCGAGTTGAGCCAAAGCGTGGATACTTTGCATCAAACCGTCAACACGTTGAGTGCACAAAAACAGCAGCAACAAAATGAACTTGCTGCTCAAGATGCTAAATTGCATACAGCTTGGTATGTTTTTGGTACTGCCAAAGAGTTGAAAGCCCAAAAAATCATTACCAGCGGTGGGTTGTTCTCATCCGATAAGGTTTTGCAGAAAGATTTCAACAAACAATATTTTGTAAAAATCGACATTCGCCAGGTAAAAACGATTCCGTTGTACTCTAAGAAAGTGAAGATATTGACCACACATCCTCAGGGATCTTATTCACTTGATAAAAAAGATGGCAACTACGTGTTGACAATCAAGGACTACAATGAATTTTGGAGTGTTTCCCGCTATTTAGTTATTCAGGTGGATTAAACTTTTTGCCAAGAAACGGGTCAAAGGGGTAGAAACAGTTTTAACAATGCACCTCTAAAAAAACACCTGTATGAAAACTTTTGGTTCACACACTACAACCGGCAAAATGCCTATACAAAAGCAAGCTATTTATATCGGCACGCTTTGTCTCCTTTTCCTATTTTCGGGAGTGGTGCGTATTCAGGCACAACGAGGAGAAGGCGATCGTCATCCGAGAGAAGAAAAGGTTCGAAATCAAAATGAGAAAGCAGCGCGTAAAGAGAACAGGCAAGCCATGAAACTCGAACGACGCGACGAGAGACGTGGTCCAATGCGGGAACGTCCTTATGAACGCCCCAACGATCGCCAGATGAACAATTCCTACACATCACGCGAGAACGTAACAATCAACAATCACTTTGATAATCGTTCGCCTCGTAATTGGCCGGCACGCGGAACGACCATTAATGTTTTGCCTTCGGGTAGTGTTTTTAGGGTTCATGCGGGTGAACGTATAGCTTTCAACAATGGAATTTTCTATCGTCCTTTCGGTGGCCATTTTGTTGTATGCGCACCTCCAATTGGATTTAGAATTAATTTCCTACCGGTTGGATTTATCACATTCTCAATGTTCAACACGCCGTACTATTATTATGCAGGCGCTTATTATCAACGTTATGGTGCAAATTATGTAGTAGTGCAACCGCCGTTAGGCGCTTTGGTACAAAGCATTCCTGATGGAGGCCAACAATTGGTTATTGATGGTAACACCTATTATATTGTAGATGGAGTGCAATACCAAGCTATTATTTATAATGGAAACATTTGGTACAAAGTCATCAAAATAGAAGGGAATGAGTAATCCCATTCGGTTTTAATCAAACACAAGCAGGAAAGAAGACGAGAACTTTTTTCCTGCTTGTGTTTTCTATACATATCAGATTATATCATTTTGCAAGGGTTACGTCATCGGCTTGGTTTTTTGTTGTAACTTTGCTGTCGCAAATAATTCCACGCGACAAACTCCAAAATTAATTGGTATACAATAGGTTACAATACGTTACGCTATAACAATGAACAAAGAAAAACTAAAAGGCCACGTCGCCATGTTTTTCACTGCTACCATTTTTGGAATCAACATCCCTTTTTCTAAAATGTTGATGCCCGAATGGATGTCTCCGGAAGCCATGACTTATTCCCGCTTTTTGTTCGGAGCTATTGCTTTTTGGATCACCTCCCTTTTTGTTCATTCGGAACATGTTACCACAAAAGATTTGGGCATTTTATTGCTTGGCGCTGTGTTGGGTGTCGTTTTCAACCAGGGATTTTTCATTGAAGGGTTGATGCGTACCTCCTCCTCCGACGCTTCCATCATAGCCACAGTAACTCCGCTTTTGGTTATGGTCATCTCCTTTGTGTTTTTAAAAGAACCCATTACGATGAAAAAAACAGGGGGAGTTCTTTTAGGTTTTATTGGTGTATTGGCGATTATCATCACCTCTGATTTTGATCAAAGTGGACGCACGCCATCCACATTGGGCGATTTGCTTTGTATCGGTAGCAGTCTTGCGTATGCCTTTTTCTTAGTGTTGACCCGATCCATTTCAAAGCGTTATAAATCAGTAACCATCATGAAATGGATGTTTCTCTTTGCAACTATTCTTACTTTTCCAATGGGATACAAAGATTTGCTTGCTGCGAAAATATTTACACAAATCAATCATGCCGCTTGGGGGAGCTTTCTTTACATGATGATAGGGGCAACTTTTATCACGTACCTTTTGATACCGGTTTCTCAAAAACGCATTCGCCCCACAACCATAGGTATGTACAACTATTTACAACCGCTGATGGCATCCGTTATTTCTATTTTCTTAGGCAAAGAAACTTTTACGTGGATAAAACCGATTGCAGCCATCTTGATTTTTATGGGCGTTTATTTAGTGACTACCAGCAAGTCAAAAGAAGATATCGACCAGTTGGCTCAACAAGAAGAAATCAGAAGGAAGTGACTTGGTCGATCCTTGTGCAAAATGAACAAATCCATTTATATTTTTCATAAACGATTCAAATTCAACACTCATGAATGTCTTATTACTTGGCAGCGGAGGCCGTGAGCATGCTTTGGCATGGAAAATGGCACAAAGTCCACTTCTTTCAAAGCTTTACATTGCACCCGGAAATGCAGGAACGGCCACGATAGGTACCAATCTTGCGCTGACGGTCAATGATTTTGAGGGAATTAAAAAAGCCGTGTTGAAATATGCCATTGACGCTGTGATTGTTGGGCCGGAAGATCCATTGGTTCATGGCATTGTGGATTTTTTTGCAGCCGATGCATTGCTAAACGCGATTCCGGTAATCGGCCCAAACCGTGTAGCTGCTCAAATGGAAGGGAGCAAAGACTTCTCCAAACAATTTATGATGCGACATACTATTCCCACGGCACGCTACAAAAGTGTTACGAATAATACATTAGCCGAAGGTGTCGCTTTCTTGAAAACATTGAAAGCTCCTTATGTACTTAAAGCCGATGGATTGGCATCGGGGAAAGGAGTTTTGATTATCAATAATTTGGATGAAGCAATTGAAGAATTGGGACAAATGCTCGAAGGCAAATTTGGCGCTGCCGGTAACACTGTAGTGATTGAAGAATTCCTTTCCGGCATAGAGTGTTCCGTATTTATCATCACCGATGGTGAACATTATAAACTTCTACCCGAAGCAAAAGATTACAAACGTATCGGGGAAGGAGATAAAGGCCTCAACACCGGTGGTATGGGAGCAGTGTCGCCTGTTCCATTTGCCGACAGTGTCTTTATGCAAAAGGTCGTTGATCGTATTATCGAACCAACGATGGCAGGCCTAAAATCTGAAAACATTGTTTACAAAGGCTTTCTGTTTTTCGGGCTTATCAAGGTTGATGACGAACCATACGTCATTGAATACAATGCGCGCATGGGTGACCCTGAAACCGAGGTGGTGATGTTACGGTTACAGTCTGATTTATTAGAATTGATCCAAGGCGTGATTAATGGCAACCTGAACGAGAAAGAGATAGCTATCGACCCACGTCACGCAGTTACCGTGATGCTGGTGTCAGGAGGTTATCCTGAAGCATACAAAAAAGGGAAAGTCATTACCGGCTTTGACAAGATTGAAGGAAGTTATCTGTTTCATGCAGGTACCACGTTTGCTGATGACAAAGTGGTTACGAATGGTGGTCGCGTGATAGCAATCAGTTCTTACGGAACATCCAAAGATGAGGCTTGCCGTCAATCGTTAGCAAATGCGGAACTGATCACGTTTGAAGGAAATTATTTTCGTCGCGACATTGGTTTTGATCTTTGAAAAGCTATTACATGAAAAACAAAGACTCAGTGACGCGAGAAGTAAGCCTCATTGTGCCATACCTCATTATGTCATTCTAATCAAATCATTACTTATCAGTCAGATAGTTTGACTCACGATCTATGGAAAAATTGCTACCTTTGTGCCGCTTTTTTTAACTCAAAAACCACCTAAACAATCACGAATGTCAAATAAAATTCTGGGCATGGGAAACGCCCTTGTTGATGTATTGACAGTACTTCAATCTGACGAAATGCTTGAGCGATTGAAACTCCCTAAAGGCAGTATGCAACTGATAGACGAAACGATGTTGCAACAATTACATAAAGAGACAGCAGACTATACAGCGCATTATGTGGCAGGAGGGTCAGCTTCTAACACGCTAAGCATTCTCGCTCGTCTTGGCATTGAAACAGAATTTATTGGAAAAATAGGCAAAGACGAAATAGGAAATTTCTTTCAACAGGAAACAAAAAGCAATGGCGTGACTCCGTTCTTCTTCTTCTCGCAACATCCTTCAGGAAGATGCACCGTGCTCATTTCAGCCGACGGCGAACGAACCTTGTGCACGTACCTGGGGGCAAGCGCCGACATGACCGCCAATGATTTGTCTCAAGATCTCTTTGATGGGTTTCGGTTGTTTCACATCGAAGGCTATTTAGTGCAGAATTACGACTTGATAAGAAGCGCTATCACATTAGCCAAAGCAGCCGGATTGACCGTGTCGCTCGATTTGTCGAGTTTCAATGTTGTGGAAGAAAATCTTGATTTCTTACGACAAATCATTATAGACAAAGTAGATATTGTATTTGCCAACGAAGATGAAGTGAAAGCGCTCACAGGTAAAGAACTGCCCGAAGCTGTCAAAGAACTTGCCACGATGTGCTCCATCGCCGTGGTAAAAACCGGCAAAAGGGGATCTATTATTCAACATGGCGAAGATGTACTGCATATCCCGATCTACGAGGCCGTACGTGTTGACACAACCGGAGCGGGCGATGCCTACGCCGCAGGATTTCTTTATGGATGGATCAATCAGTTGCCATTAGAAATGTCAGGACAAATCGGATCTTTTCTGGCAGCCAATGTCATTGAAGAAATAGGGCCAAAAATCACGCCCGACAGGTGGGAAAAGATCCACCAATGGATGAACGAACTGACACATGTTTAATTCGATACGACAACATCGACTTTTTCAACCCATAACTACCTATGTTTCCATCATAGTAGCCATGATTTTCTGGGGATTTTCATACGTGTGGACAAATATTGCCATGCGTTCGTTCCCTGTTTTAACCCTGCTTGAATTGCGGTTAACCATTGCCTCGATCTTGCTCTTTGCTTTCGGTTATAGTTTTCATTTCATGCAAAAACCGAAAAGAGAAGACTTAAAATGGTTTCTATTGATGGCGCTTTTCGAACCATTTCTCTATTTTATTGGCGAAACGTATGGATTGACGCGGGTAAGTCCCACGATGGCCTCTGTCATGATTTCAACCATTCCGCTCTTTGCACCTATCGTAGCCTATTTTCTGTTGAAAGAACGGGTCACGTGGACAAACATCGCCGGTATTCTGCTTTCTGTGAGTGGAGTAGTTGCTATCGTAACAGCACAAAAACTACAATCAAGCGGAACGGAACGCGCAGGGTTAATGTTACTTTCATTAGCCATTGTGTCAGCCATTTTTTATTCTGTCGTTCTTAAAAAACTTACAGCGCATTACAATGGTATTACCCTTGTAGGTTATCAAAATTTGATTGGCATCTTTCTTTTTTTGCCTCTTTTTTTGCACTTTGATGCACAGAAACTTTCGCACTTAGTTCTACGTACCGATTCAGTGATAAGCGTCCTCATGCTGGCGCTTTTTGCATCTTTCATCGCCTTTGTCCTTTTTGCCGAAGCTGTTCGCCGAATCGGTGTAGCGCGAAGCAACGTGTTTTGTAATTTAATGCCGGCTATCACCGCACTATTTTCAGCGTTGATTTTGCATGAAATACTCGTATTTCAACAAATGGTGGGAATTGCGATTGTTATCGGAGGACTGTTTGTAAGCCAAATACAACTGAAAAAACGCCATCAAACAGCAACATGCGCAACAGCGACGCTTCAAAACAAAAAGATTAAATCACCCAAGATAAAATAAAGAGTTGCACATCTTCTCTTCATCAAAAACGATCATTATGAGCACTGAATCCATCATCCGCAAAGCAGTTAATCAGGCCGCACAACATCTGTATGCCATTTCCATTGACGAAGATACTCTTCAGGTTCAAAAAACAAAAAAAGAGTTCGAAGGCGATGTAACCATCGTGATGTTCCCGCTTGCCAAACAACTTCGGCAGTCACCCGCAGCACTTGCTCAAGCCATTGGCGACTATTTGCAACAAAATGATGAGATGATCTCCAAATTCAATGTCATTCAAGGATTTCTCAATCTCTCCATTGCACAGGACTATTGGGTGGAAACGCTACATGCAATTGATGCGCAACCAACTTTCGGCCTGAAACTGGCAACGGAAAACTCTCCTTTGGTCATGATTGAATATTCGTCACCCAACACCAATAAACCCCTTCATTTAGGACACATTCGCAACAACCTTTTAGGCTACAGTTTGGCCGAAATTATGAAAGCGAATGGCAACCGTGTTGTCAAAACCAACATTGTCAACGATCGGGGCATACATATATGCAAATCAATGTTGGCATGGCAAAAATATGGGAATGGAGCAACGCCTGAATCGACAGGAATTAAAGGCGATCATTTAGTTGGTGACTACTACGTGAAATTTGATCAGGAATATAAAAAACAAATTCAGATACTTATTGAAAAAGGAATACCGGAGGATCAGGCAAAAAAAGAAGCGCCGCTTATGCTCGAGGCACAAGAAATGCTGCGCCAGTGGGAAGCCAACGATCCTGCAATCCGTCATTTATGGGAAACAATGAATCAATGGGTTTATGCCGGATTTGACATTACGTACAAAGCGCTTGGTGTCAATTTTGACAAAATCTATTACGAATCAAAAACCTACTTAACCGGCAAACAACAAGTAGAAGAAGGGGTTGCAAAAGGCATTTTCCAAAAACGTCCCGATACTTCCGTCTGGGCAGATTTAACAGCCGATGGATTAGATGAAAAGCTGCTGCTGCGCGCTGATGGTACATCGGTTTACATGACACAAGATATCGGTACAGCAAAACTCCGATATGACGATTACCCAATCGATAAAATGATTTATGTGGTTGGGAATGAGCAAAATTATCACTTTCAAGTCCTTTCCATTTTGTTGGATAAACTTGGGTTCAAGTGGGGCAAAGATTTGGTTCATTTCTCGTATGGCATGGTCGAACTACCGGAAGGAAAGATGAAGTCGCGCGAAGGCACCGTGGTGGATGCCGACGATTTGATGGACGAAATGATTACCACAGCCCGTCAAACGTCTGAAGAGTTGGGAAAATTAGACCAATGTACACCGGAAGAAGCCGCTTCTATTGTTCGCAAAATTGGCTTGGCCGCCCTGAAATATTTCATCCTGAAGGTTGATCCACGCAAAAACATGACCTTTAACCCGAAGGAATCGGTTGATTTCAATGGCAATACCGGCCCTTTCATTCAATATACCTATGCCCGCATTCTCTCCGTTTTGCGCAAAGCATCGGAAGCCAATATTCAGACAGCCGGCTCAGCGCCACTCACGCAACCGCTTTCAGAAAAAGAGATTAGTTTGATTCAATTAGTAAACGAATTTCCGGCAACGGTTGCAGAAGCAGGCAACAGCTATTCACCGGCCATCATTGCCAACTACGCGTATGAGTTGGCCAAAGAGTATAACCAGTTCTACCACGATTATTCCATTCTAAAAGAAGAAAACGAAGCATTGCGGGCATTCCGTTTAGAACTTTCGCGCAACAGCGCAAAGGTTCTTCAATCTGCCATGCACCTATTGGGCATCGAAATGCCGGAACGGATGTAGGGAGGAAAGGCAAAGCTCACTGAAAAATCATTTTTACCAAATTCTTGTATATCAGTCATCTCCCTTTATGGTTAGGGGTAAAAGATAGCTGAAATACAAAAGGTATAACTTACAGAAGAAAATAAAGAACTCCTATTCCTGGAAATAGACTCGTTTCACACGGCGCGAAACGTTTGTCAACACTTCGTACGAGATAGTGCCAATGGAAGATGCCACATCGGCAATCGACAACTTATCGCCAAAGATTACCGCGGTGTCCCCTTCATTGACTTTCAGTCCGGTGACATCAATCATGGTGACATCCATGCACACAGTACCGACGACAGGTGCTAATTGACCATTTATCAAAACCTTGCCTACTCCGTTGCTAAAACGACGATCGTAACCATCGGCATATCCAATCGGAAGGACGGCAATATCGCTATCGCGGGTAAGCACGCCGCGACGACTATACCCGACTGTTTCTCCGGCTTTTACATGCCTAACCTGCAAAACAGTTGTTTTTAGTGTACACACATTTTCAATTTCAGGAGCGTCCACAGCGCTGATACCATAATGGCCGATGCCAAGCCGTACCATATCAAACTGAAACTCGGGGAACCGTTCGATGCCCGCCGAGTTCAGAATATGTCGCCAGATGGGATAACCGCAAGCTTGTTCGATACGATCGGCACATCGCGAAAAAACATCAACCTGTTGGCGTGTGAAATCATCAAATTGAGCTTCATCTGCTCCCGATAAATGAGAAAAGACCGACTTAACCAGCACATGATCGTTTAATGAAAGCAACGACAATAAATCAGGAAGATCATCTTCCCCAAAACCTAACCGATGCATGCCGCTATCAATTTTAATATGAATCGGATAATGCGTGATCCCCTGACGTGAAGCGCTTTTCAGAAACAGTTTCAACAGGTTAAAACTGTAAATCTCCGGTTCTAATTGATATTCAAACAACAAGTTGAAACTATTTGCTTCGGGATTCATTACCATAATCGGGATCGTGATTCCTTCACGACGTAACTCAACGCCTTCATCGGCCACAGCCACAGCTAAATAGTTGCAGTGTTGCTGTTGCAGCGTGCGCGCCACTTCCACAGCGCCACTTCCATAAGCAAAGGCCTTCACCATGCTCACAATGCGGGTTTCGGGACGCAATTTCGAGCGAAAATAGTTGAAGTTATGCACCAGAGCACCTAAGTTAACTTCTAAAATGGTTTGATGCGCCACATTCTCCAATTGTTCCGAAAGCAGTTCGAAATGAAATTTGCGCGATCCTTTCAATAGAATCACTTCGTTTTTCCACGTTTTCCAAGGGGAGAAATACAACAAATCCTCTGTCGTCTCAAAAAATGTACTGGTAGTCTCATCAAACGATGCCGCATGTTGCGATATTTGACTACCAATGCCAATAAAACGTTGAATGCCGCTATCTTTCACCAAATGAGCAATAAGTTCATATAAAATATCACTCTTTTCGCCACTTTGCAGAATGTCCGACAAAATCAAGGTGCGACGCATCTGCTTATCTTTTGCCTGACGACGCAAAAAATCGAGTGCAATGCTTAAAGAGTTGATATCGGCATTGTAACTGTCATTGATCACGAGGCAATCATTGCGTCCTTCCTTCACTTCCAAACGCATCGCAACCGGATCCAACAAACTCATGCGTTCAGCTAAGACAGCAGGTGCTAATTTCTTACCACCAATGACTTCTTCCAGTAAAATCCACGTTGCCAAACAATGCAAACTATTTTCAATGGAAGCATCATCCACAAAAGGAATGGTGTAATGGTACGATTGATCCATTAATTCACAATTGATCGCGGTACTTTTGCTTGCCTTTTCAATTTTATTGATTTGCAAATCGGCTTCTTCACTGTATCCCCACGTAAAACGGCGGCATCCAAGTTCCGATTCTTCAATACATTGTTCAACCAACTTGTGATCCTTACACGAAATAAGCCACTCGCTGCCAACAAAAAGCTGTAGTTTCTCACGACATTTATCGATCAGGGAAGTAAAGTTCTCCTGATGTGCCTGACCAATGTTGGTCAGAATGCCAATTGTCGGACGAATGATATGCTCCAGACGCTCAATTTCTCCTTTTTGTGAGATACCGGCTTCAAACAACGCCAGTGTATGTTGTTCGTTGAGTTGCCATACTGACAACGGCACACCGATCTGGGAATTGTAGCTTCGTGGAGAACGAACCGTATTGTAATCAACATGAAGTAGTTGCGACAGCCATTCTTTGACGATGGTTTTCCCGTTGCTACCAGTGATACCCACCACCGGTAATGAAAAATGGTTACGATGAAATGCCGCCAATTGCTGCAACGCCAATAATGTATCGGGTACAATCAAAAAGTTGGCTTCCTTCATCGTTTCAAACTCACGCGAAAACTCGCTCACCACAAAATAGCGAACTCCGCGATGATACAAATCGCGCACATAGCGGTGCCCGTCATTGCTGGCAGAACGCAAGGCAAAAAAGAGGGTTTCGTCCGTGTAAACAAGTGACCGGCTGTCAGTAAGTAATCGGGTGATAACGCCATCCTGATGGACAATCGATTTACCGCCAACGATTTGTGCTATATGAAAAAAAGAGTAATCCATAGTTGTAAGGGTGTATATGAATTTTTAAGGGAAGGCTGAAGTTAGAGAAGTTTTGGAAGAACTGAAGAATATGTACCCTTTATGTAATAATCAAACAATATTTAGCTATCAAGTCACTAAATTTCACCATCACATCTGTTCGATGCTGCAGGAATTCTTTCATGTCTGATCTTCACTAATTTCATTTAATGCTTGTAATGACGAAAATTATACTAATGCACAAGGGCGCAATCCAAAAACGGCGGTGCCTATACGCACCATCGTGCTTCCTTCGTCGATAGCGATCAAATAATCATTGGTCATGCCTATCGACAACGTGTGAAAATCATCCGCATGTTGAAAATAACCTGTTTTTAGTTCATCAAACAGGGTTTTCAAGGCGCGGAATTCGCTCCGAATCATTTCCACATCTTCCGTATAAGTGGCCATTCCCATTAACCCGACAATGTGAAGCTGTTTCAAGGAAGAAAAGAGATTCGATTGAAAAAACCGGTGTATTTCATCAAACGTAAAACCATATTTGGTCGGCTCTTTCGCAATGTGCACCTGCAACAAACAATCGACATGACGGTTTTGTTTTGCTGCTTCATGTTCCATTTCTTCTATCAAATGAACCGAATCGACGCTTTGAATCAGACTTACCAAGGGCAATACCGTTTTAATTTTATTGCTTTGCAAATGCCCGATAAAATGCCATGCAATATCCTTCGGCAAAGCTGCATGCTTCTGGATCAACTCCTGCACGCGACTTTCGCCAAACATTCGTTGGCCAGCCTGATAAGCTTCAAGTATGGCGCTGTCAGGATGGAATTTGGAAACGCCAACCAGCTTTACGCCGGAAGGAAGCGTAGCCATCACATTGTGAATATTTTCAGTAATTGACATAGCCGTAGCGAATTAAAAGAATTACTCTTGCTCAATTGGGCTAACTGCTTCATTCCCCTGAGGCACGTAAGGATAGACATCCATGATGGCTGTCTCGGCAATTGCCACTATTTCCCAATCCGACAACGTGGTACTCAATCGCTCTAACAACAAAGTCAACGCATCTTTCAGGTTTGCTGCCTGTACCATCATCGTGACAGCCGTTTTCTTTTCAATCGCTTTCTCTTCGTCTAACGTCACAAAATTTACTTTAGAACGATACCAACGATCGCCGCTTGGGTTATCAAACAACTCTGCAATGCGGGCACGCCGAATGTTACTCACCGTAAACTCACCGCTGACAAACGGCTGTATCTCTTTCATAATTCGGGTCTCTGCCTCGGTAAATGAAAGAGCATCCACCAAATAAGGTTCCGTCACTTTTTTAGGAAGCCCATCTTCCCCCGTTTTCTCATAACGAACTTTACATTCAAACCAGTTGTGCATTTTGTATCTGTTTTATTTTCAATTAAATATTCTATTATTTACATGATGAATGCTTGACAAGATGCTTGTATTACAAACAGCCTTACAAAGGTATATTTTTATTGAGACATTCTGATCCCGACTTTTGTTCTTCGTGATTTTTTATCACTGATCATGCGGTTTCCACGTTACTGTCATGTTAAGAATACGGTAGATTTCCCGGTAAACAAAGATTCTGGCAAGCACGAAGCCTGATCGTAACCTTATCGGGAAAGTGTTAAGCTATGATTGAGGTTGGGTAGAGGTAAGGTTGAGGGTAGGTAGAAGGTTTGTTGTAGATTTGTCGTAGAATATCGAACAAATATCGAACAAACATTGAAGGTTTATCGTAGAAACTCCTTTGTTTATTGGAGCCTTGTCGAAGGGTTTTGTATTTTTATCGGACATTTACCGTACGTGTAGGGGTAACTTATCGGACATTTACCGTAGAATGTAGGGGTGAAATTAAACGAAATTGGACGCTGCACAGATATTTTCTTCCTCTTTTTTGAATTCCCTTTGCAAAAAAGTGCAGAAAACAGTTGCAAGTTAAAAATATTATAGTGACCTTTGAAAGTCGAAAAGGCTTTAACTCACGGGGCGATTTGCAGGCACTTCGTCATCAGGTGGTACAATAGCTTGATATTCAAAAGTCAAAACAATTCGTAAGGAACGAGTATGTGTAAACGATTCACCAGAGGCGATGGAAATCGAATATGCGAGTCCTATATATCTTTAGTGTAGAAAAATAAAAATAAAAGTATGAACACAAAGAAATCAGTTTTGTTCTCCATGGTGGGAATAATTGGCGCTATTGTCTTGAACTCATGCGTTTCTATTCCAAAAGGAGCAACGGCGGTAACGCCCTTTGATAAAGCAAAATATATAGGTACGTGGTATGAAATTGCGCGCATGGATTTTCGTTTTGAACGGAATCTGGATCATACCACCGCCACTTATTCCATCAAGAAGGATGGAAGCATTCAAGTTGACAACCGTGGTTTTAATTATAAAACAAAGGAATGGAAGCAAGCCATTGGGAAAGCAAAATTTGTTGCGGATGCCAATGTGGCAAGGTTAAAAGTATCTTTCTTTGGCCCTTTTTATGCCGGTTATAATGTGATCGCATTAGACACTGCCTATCAATATGCACTTGTGGCAGGAAATAATGTTCATTACCTTTGGATACTTTCACGAAAAAGAACGATACCCGAAAATGTGAAACAACACTACCTGAAAATTGCTGAAAAATTGGGTTATAAAACATCTTCCCTTATTTGGGTTAACCAAGATCAGAAATGAGAGGAAGGGGCATTCGTTTTACCTCTTTTCTATGCTGTAATCTATGAACTGAGAAAAGTTGACACAAGAAGAAAAGCATGCTTAAAAACAATTTTGCTAACATGAAAAACGAACAAAGTATTCGCGATAACTTTTCCAATGGAAGCGTAGGTCAATTTCTGACCGATAACATAGCAAAAGATTCAAATCTTTCCTTTGTGACAGCCTATTTTACCATTTACGCCTACGAGAAGCTCAAACCACAACTTGATGACGTTAATTCTCTTAGACTTCTCTTTGGCGAACCTCGATTCATCAAGAATGTATCTTCGATTTCAGATGCCAAAAACTATATGATTGAGGATGATAAACTTGTTATACCAGTCGAAAATAGGCTGAAACAGAAAATGTTAGCAAAACAATGCAGTAAATGGATTCGTGAGAAAGTTGAAATAAAATCGATGGTACGTCCTGACTTTTTGCATGGTAAGTTGTATCATATTGAAAAATCGAATGGGCTTGAGGAGGCGATCACCGGGAGTTCTAATTTTACTGTAAACGGGCTTGGACTGGGTGCAAGGCCAAACATTGAATTGAATCTTGTTGTAAATGACCGACGTGATTTATCCGATTTAAAGGAATGGTTTGATAAACTGTGGAACAACGAGATGGAAGATGTTGAGGTGGAAGATGTGAAAGAACAAGTGCTCAAATACATTGAATTATTGTATCGGGATAACAGCCCTGAATTTGTTTACTACAAAACACTATACCATATATTTGAACGATACCTAATCGATACAGACACCTCGGGACTTTCTGACATTAAAGCCAATCTGTATGATTCCCAAATATGGAAAGAGTTGTTTGCCTTTCAGCAACACGGAGTTCGGGGCGCAATCAATAAGATTTTGAAATTCAATGGCTGCATCATTGCCGATAGTGTGGGGTTAGGAAAAACGTATGAAGCATTGGCGATTATCAAGTATTTTGAAATGCTTAATTATCGCATCTTAGTTTTGTGCCCTAAAAAGCTAAGAGATAACTGGACTGTCTTTCAAGCACATAAAAGCAACACGCTAAATCCTTTTCAACAAGATCGCTTTTCATATACCGTCATGTATCACACAGACCTGAGTCGTGATAAAGGATTTACAGAGGCTGATAACATTGATTTGTCAAACTTCAATTGGGGCGCTTACGATTTGGTTGTAATTGACGAAAGTCATAATTTCAGGAACAATAAAAAAGGGAAGAAAGACGAAGAGGGGAATACGATTCGCAAAAGCCGTTATGAAAGGTTGATGCAAGATATTATTGTTGGTGGCAAAAAAACACGAGTGCTTTTACTGAGCGCCACCCCTGTAAACAATGAGTTGAAAGATCTGAGGAATCAGTTGATGTATATCACCGCGGAGGACGATCGTGCTTTTGCAGGCACGGAGGATGGAAGGCTTGGTATTGAAAGCATTACGGAATTGCTGAAACAATCACAAACTAAATTTACCAACTGGGCGAAAAACCGAATTAAAGAAGAGAAAACGACAAGAGATTTATTGACTGAATTGGATTCTGCATTTATTACGCTCTTGGATGCCCTCACCATTGCCCGATCAAGGAAACACATCACCAAGTATTATGAAAAAGAGATGCAGCGTATTGGAGGATTTCCCGAACATGAACCGGTTTGTTCTATTTATCCGACGATAGACACTGAAGGTAAATTTCTTTCATACGATAAGCTTAACGAGAAAATCAGCAATTATAAATTAGTGCACTTTAGTCCGAGTTCATACGTTTTGCCTGAATATAAAGCAGTGTATGAAGACAAAGCATTGAAAAAATCTGGTGATGCTGCAGTAAAGATGTTTTCACAGGAACAACGCGAAAACTATTTAATCGGTATGATGAAGGTGAACTTTATGAAGCGATTAGAAAGTTCCATCTTTTCATTCCGCGAAACTTTGCAGCGAACCATTGACCGTATTGACAACTTGGAAAAACGGATTGAACGTTTTCAAGTTTACAAAGACGAAAACCCTGATATCGAGATTGATGACATTGATATGGAGGCCATTGAAGATGATGAATTGAGAGAAGCGCTCGAAGTGGGTGAAAAACTTACTTTCAAAATGAATCATTTGAGACTTAATGAGTGGAAAGCGGCCATGCACGAGGATAAAGGCCAACTGTACGAATTGCTTTTAAGAGCCAAAGATGTAGATGTAACACGCGATGCAAAGCTCAAGGAACTCAAAAAGCTGATTTCGCAAAAAGTAAAAACGCCGACCATCACTAAAACCGGAAAAGAGAATAAAAAAATACTTATATTTACAGCTTTTGCCGATACGGCAAAATACTTGTACAACAATTTAGAATTATGGGCTAAAGACGAACTCCATGTTCATATAGCATTAGTGACAGGCGACGGGGATAATAAAACCACGTTTAAACCCAAAGGTTATTCTGAACATACGGAATTTAATCATATCCTCAGTAACTTCTCGCCAATCAGCAAAAAGAGAAATGTCGTGAAGAGTATGCCTAAAGATGAAGATGGCGAAATCGATATTCTGATTGCAACCGATTGTATCAGTGAAGGGCAAAACCTGCAAGACTGCGATTATCTGGTAAACTACGATATACACTGGAATCCAGTTCGTATTATTCAACGTTTCGGGCGTATCGACCGCATCGGTTCTATTAACAACAAAGTGTATTTAGTGAACTTCTGGCCTACAAATGATCTTGATAAGTACATCAGGCTCAAAACAAGAGTGGAGGCAAGAATGGCATTAGTGGATATAAGCGGGACAAATGAAGACAACCTGTTGAATCAGGAGCAAATAAAGGAACTGGTTGAAGATGAACTTAAATTCCGTGATAAGCAGTTGAAACGATTGAAGGAAGAAGTGCTCGATATGGATGAACTCAACGAAGGGGGCGTTTCATTGAGCAATTTCTCTTTGGATGATTTCCGTATGGATTTGCTCAACTTTATTGAAGCCAATCGCAAAGAATTGGAGTCAGCGCCAATGGGGATTTATGCTTTGGCTCCTTATAAGTTGGAATCAACGCTTTTCAACCCCGATACATCGGAGGTGGTCAAACCCGGTGTGATATTCTGTTTACGACAAACAGGCGACAGCGATGGCAACGAAAAAGTAAATCCTTTGCAACCTTTTTTCCTGGTGTATGTTCGTGACGACGGCACCGTTCGGTATAATTTTACCCATCCCAAACAGATATTGGATATTTATCGTTTGCTTTGCACCGGAAAATCAGAAGCTATTCAATCCTTGTGCGATTTGTTTAATGATGAAACCAACAACGGAATGGATATGAGTCAATATACTGCACTACTCAATGAATCCATTAAAGCCATTACCAATACCTTTAGAAGAAAGAATTTGAGTATGTTGACTGGTAGTCGTACGGCAACTATTGTGCCTCAGGAAAAGCAACTTGATGGATTGAAGAATTTTGAACTTATCACGTGGTTGATTTTGAAATAGCACTATTCTGATTTTACTCATTACTAATTTGTATTCATTAAAAGTATACAACCATGGCGAAAAACAAAATTATTACGATAGACGAGCATCCAATTCTGATTGTTTCCCATCATAATGAAGATTACATTTCGCTTACAGACATGGCTCATAGTCAATTAGAAGATGTAATCATCATAAAGTGGCTGAGTCTGAAGAATACGATAGAGTATATCGGAGAATGGGAAGCCATGTATAACCCTGATTTTAATTATACCGAATTCGGTACAATTAAAAATGCTGCCGGTTCAAATAATTTTGTTCTGTCAGTAAAACAGTGGATTGAAAGAACCGGCGCTATCGGATTGACGGCTAAAGCAGGTAGATATGGTGGAACTTATGCGCATAAAGATATTGCTTTTCAATTTGGCATGTGGATAAGCCCAAAATTTCAACTCCTATTAGTGAAAGAATACCAGCGTCTTAAAACAGACGAGAACGACCGGTTGAAATTAGACTGGAATCTGCAACGAACGCTTGCCAAAGTAAATTACCATATTCATACAGATGCCATCAAAGAAAACCTTATTCCCAAGGAGTTAAACAAACAAGAAGTCAACATGATCTATGCCTCCGAAGCTGATCTACTGAATATGGCATTGTTCGGAATGACTGCTAAACAATGGCGTGATGTCAACCCGAGAAAAGATGGTAATCTTCGTGATGCTGCCACCATTGAACAGTTAGTGGTGTTGAGTAATCTGGAGAGCATAAATGCAGTGCTGATCCATCAGGAATTGTCACAACCCGAACGTTTGCAGCAATTAAACCGAATTGCCATTACCCAAATGAACTCTTTGCTGCAAAATAGAAATATCAAGAACTTGAAGTAACCTATGACAGATAAAAATTACGATAAGCTCAAACAGATTGAAGAAGCTATTCAATCATTCAATCGTGCCAATCTCTATGAAAGCAGCCTTGCTTTTTTTAAAGCATTAGACTATCAGAGTCATAAAACCGTCCGCATAAACCCACCCAATTTCGACGGCTTTCTGGAAAGTTTTAGTCTATCGAAAAATAGCATCAATCAAGACAAGGCTTTTTCAAGTGATTGGAAACAGGTTGAATTCTTGTTCCAGTTTGCCGAGGATGATATTACTCACGCTCAATCTTTATTCGATAACCACGAAGTGGACAGAAACGAATACCAAAGTTTCTTGTTTTTCGCCATTCAACTCAAGAAAGAAAGCTACAAACGAGGCGATTTGGTGAAAATCACCCGTGAGATGAATTTGCCATTCAAAATGCCTGTTATTCTATTATTTCAATATGGAGCCAAACTTACGCTCTCCATCATAGATCGGCGCTTGAACAAAAATGACACGAACAAAGATGTGCTTGAGAAAGTAACGTTAATCAAAGACATTGATATTGAGAATCCGCACAGGGCACACAAAGAAATACTGAAAGACCTTAGCCTGAACGAACTATACAAGAAATTTGCATTTCATAGTTTCGTCAAGATGCATGAAGCATGGAAAGAAACGCTGAATGTTTCGGCATTGAATAAAAAGTTTTTTCAGGAGCTATCAAACTGGTATTTCTGGGCAATGGATAAGGTGCAGTTCCCTGACGATATTGAGAAAAAAGAAGATGTGCGCAATGCCACGAATCTGATTCGCTTAATCACCCGTGTCATATTCATTTGGTTCATAAAAGAAAAATCTTTAGTCCCCGATGATTTGTTCAAGAAAGAATACTTGAACAAAATTTTGAAGAATTTCAAGCAAAACGATCAATCGCACAACTATTATCAGGCTATTTTGCAAAACCTTTTCTTTGGCACTTTGAACCAAAAAATGGATGAACGCAAATTTGCTAAAGAAGGGGAATTCAGGACAAATCAAGAGGAATACGGCGTTAAAAACCTGTTTCGTTATTCCCAATTGTTCAACATTCCTGAAAACGAAGTATTGGAACTTTTCAAAAACATCCCTTTCCTAAACGGTGGGTTGTTCGATTGTTTGGACAAACCCAATGATGAAGACAAAATTGTGTATGTGGACGGGTTTAGCCGTAATCCCAAAAAGCAGGCTCTTTTGCCTGATTATCTCTTCTTTAACGAAGAAAGAGAAGTTGATTTAACGCACTATTACGACACCGAAGCCAAGAAACTAACCTTCAAAAAAGTGAAAGGTCTGGTTGATATTTTAGAGAGTTACAAGTTTACCATTGCTGAAAATACACCGATAGAAGAAGAAATAGCGCTTGATCCAGAATTGTTGGGCAAGGTTTTTGAAAACCTTTTGGCAAACTACAACCCCGAAACTCAAACCACAGCCCGCAAGCAAACCGGCAGCTTTTACACGCCACGCGAAATAGTAAGCTACATGGTGGACGAAAGTCTGATAACCTATTTTCAAACTGCATTGGAGGGTGCAGTGGGCTTCCGGCTCAACGATCGAGAAGATGGCCGAAGTAAGGATACGTCGGATATGTTGGAAGAGAAACTTCGTAAGCTTTTCTCAAATTCTGAAACACTGCCTGAGTTTTCGGAGAAAGAAAAAGATGCGCTTATTGAGGCCATTAACCATGCAAAAATAGTTGATCCCGCATGTGGTTCGGGCGCTTTCCCGATAGGAATTCTACATCAATTGGTTCACATACTGCAAAAACTCGATCCTGATAATACAAAATGGCAAGCCCAACAAAAAGAAAAAGTAATTGGCGCCCAGATTAAAGAACTTGAGAAAGACAAAGAAGCGATACATGGGCTTAGTGACCAAGCCGTAAGAGAAAAAGCAGAACAAGCCGTTGAAGATCGCTTGAAAGAGATTGAAGAAATCTTTGAAAACGAAAACTATTTCGACGATTATGCCCGAAAACTCTACCTGATTGAAAACTGTATTTACGGCATCGACATTCAGCCCATCGCCGTGCAGATATCGAAACTTCGCTTCTTTATCTCGTTAATCATCGATCAGGATAAGGATGTCACACAAGAAAATCTTGGTTTGCGTTCGCTGCCAAACCTCGAAACAAAATTCGTAGCTGCCAATACATTAATCGGGTTGGAAATCCCTACATCCGATCTCTTTTCCGAAAGCAATCCGATCAAAGCATTGCAGGAGGAATTAAAAGCCGTTCGTCACGCTTATTTCAATGCAAACAACCGGCAAGAGAAACTCCGGTTACAAAAGCAAGACAAGAAGCTACGAAAACAGATTGCTGCCACCATCAACGACCTGTTGGTAACAAAGAATGAGCAAGAAATTGTGATACTTTCTGACAGAATCGCGTCAGAAAAGGCCATGCTAATCGCGTCAGAAAAAGAGCCTGAACAGATCGAAATAACCCAGACAACCGATTTATTGGGCGAAACTGTGATAACCAAAACAGACAAGAAGAAGGAAAAACTCAAAACACAAAAAATATCGATTGCTCGGCTCGACAAACAACTGAAAAAACTCCAGGCAGCCAATAACAAAGAGGCCATTCTGAAGGTGGCGGAACAAATAGCGACGTTCGATCCTTACGACCAAAATCACTTTGCCAATTGGTTTGAACCCGAATGGATGTTCGGCTTTACGGATGGCTTTGATGTGGTGATTGGAAATCCGCCGTATATTCAGTTACAAAAAGACGGTGGTAAACTTGCCAAAAGTCTCGAAAATAATCATTACCAAACTTTTGAACGTACTGGCGATATTTATGTAGTGTTTTATGAAAAAGCTATTCAGCTTTTAAAAAGGGACGGTAACCTTAGCTATATTACGTCCAATAAATGGATGCGTGCTGGTTATGGTGAAAAACTTCGCGGCTTTTTTGCAAAACAAAATCCTTTGCTTTTAATTGATTTAGGCCCTGGGATATTTGAAAATGCAACAGTGGATACAAATATTCTGTTCTTGCAAAAAACCATTTGCCAAAACCAACTCAAAGCACTCACCCTACAAAAAGAAGACAAGGAAAATATTAACAAAGCCGTAAAAGAAAAAGCGGCAACAATAAATAAACTTGGCAAAAATGCGTGGTTTGTCGGTAGTAACGCTGAGCAGCAACTCAAAGAAAAAATAGAACGACTTGGCAAACCGCTAAAAGAATGGAATGTGAACATTTATTACGGCGTTAAAACCGGCTTAAATGAAGCATTTATTATTGATGCCCCAACAAAAGAAATGATTTGTGCTGAAGAACCGAAATCTGCACAAATTTTGAAA
>DAIDKM010000036.1:0-256 GCA_027450045.1 Paludibacter sp.
CATTTTTACCGTAAACACTGACCGGGACCATATTATAGGCACAAAAATCACCATTGGGAGATTTATAAGACACATCAATATAAAATTTAACAACAACACAAACTCAAATTCCTCATTCTTAGGGCAAGGGGAGGTCTAAAATTAAATTATTATGGAATTCAAATTTGAAAATCTAGAAGTATGGTTCGTAACAGGAGCACAGCTGCTGTACGGTGGTGATGCAGTCGTAAAAGTTGACGCACACTCAAACGAAATG
>DAIDKM010000036.1:266-27927 GCA_027450045.1 Paludibacter sp.
GGTAAAAGGATTGAACGAATCCGGCAACTTACCGGTAAAAGTGATTTATAAAGGAACAGCAAATTCTTCGTCAGAAATAGCTGAAATTATGCGTGCCGCTAACGGTGATACTAAATGTATTGGCCTGATTACCTGGATGCACACTTTTTCTCCGGCTAAAATGTGGATTCACGGTTTGATGGATTACAAAAAACCATTGTTACACCTTCACACACAATTCAACCAACAAATTCCATGGAGCGAAATCGACATGGACTATATGAACCTGAATCAATCAGCTCACGGCGACCGCGAATTTGGTTTCATAACAAGCCGTCTGCGCAAACCACGCAAAATTGTTGTTGGTTTCTGGAAAGACAAATCGACACAGGAAAAAATTTCTACCTGGATGCGCGTTTGTGCCGGATGGGCCGACGCACAAAACATGCAAATTATTCGTTTTGGTGACAACATGAATAACGTGGCTGTTACCGACGGCGACAAAGTAGAAGCTGAAATCCGTTTGGGTTATCATGTGGATAATGCTCCGATAGCAACACTTGTACCTTATGTAAACGCTGTTACCGAAGCTGAAATTGATGCTTTAGTTGCTGAATATGAAAAACTTTACGACTTTGCTGATGATTGTAAGAAAGGCGCTGAAAAACACATTTCTGTTCGTCAGGCAGCCGCTCAGGAAATTGCGTTACGTCGTTTCCTTAATGATAAAGGCGCAACTGCCTTTACTACCAGCTTCAACGAACTGGAAGGGATGTCTCAGTTAATGGGTTTTGCTTCACAACGCTTAATGGCTGAAGGGTACGGCTTTGGCGCTGAAGGAGACTGGAAAACGGCTGCACTCGTTCGTACCATGTGGGTAATGGGTCAGGGTCTTGCCGGTGGACAATCATTCCTCGAAGATTATGTATTGAATTTCGACGGCGCCAACAGCGCTATCCTTCAATCACACATGTTGGAAATCAACCCGGAAATAGCCAAAGCAAAACCACGTATTGAAGTTCACTTTTTGGGAATCGGAGATGCAGGTGTTTGCGCACGTTTAATTTTCCAGGCTCACAAAGGCGAAGGTATTGCTGCCACTATTGTGGACATGGGCAACCGTTTCCGCATGATTGTAAACGAAGTAAAAGTGATCGAACCAAAAGCATTGCCTAAATTACCGGTGGCTTGTGCGTTGTGGATTCCACAACCCAATCTTGAAGTAGGTGCAGGTGCATGGATTACTGCCGGTGGAACCCACCACTCAAGCTTCTCGTTTGCTATCACGACCGAAATGATGGAAGATTATGCCGAAATTGCCGACATGGAAATGTTGATTATCGACAAAGACACCAACATCCGCGATTTCAAACAGGATATTCGCAACAACGAAGTTTATTACATGTTGAACAAAGCATTAAGATAATAATTTAATGTGCCAATGTGCTAATGTGCCAATTTCTGGCACATTGGCATATTGACGAATTGGCAAATTAGCACATTAGAAATATGCAATACGTTGTAGGTTTATATTATGGAAGCGACTCATGCCGCGAAGTGGTTATAAATGACAACACAGGTTCCGTAATGGCCATCAACTTTTCTCGAACCGGAGAAAAGTGTACAAAAGCACTTGTATTTATAAATTTGGCGTAGATATGCAAAACAATCGTTAATCATAAATTTAACAAAAACGAAAAATGGATTGGAATTCACAAAAGTTTATTTGGCTCGACTGGGTGATTATTGCAGTTGGTATTTTAGGAGTATCGTGGGCTGTATGGAAATCGATACAAAAACAAAAACGCCTCGCAGGAGGAGAATCAAGTCGTGCATATTTTTTGGGTGGTGAACCCTGGTACGTTATGGGTGCAGCTATTTTTGCTGCCAATATCGGGTCAGAGCACCTTGTAGGGTTGGCCGGTGCCGGTGCAAGCACAGGTATGAGTATGGCTCATTGGGAAATGCAAGGGTGGATGATTTTGATTTTAGGATGGCTTTTCGTCCCCTTTTACAAACATAGCAGCGTATTTACCATGCCGGAATTTTTGAACCGTCGTTATACACGTAAAACAAGTTCATGGTTATCAATCATAACACTTATTTCATACGTGCTTACAAAAGTGAGTGTAACTGCATTTACAGGTGGTATTTTCCTTGAAAGTTTACTTGGATTGCCATTCTGGTACGGAGCCATCGGTTTGGTATTGCTCACAGGTGTATTTACTGTATTTGGCGGAATGAAAGGAGTAATGACACTTTCAAAAATACAGACACCAATTCTGATTATCGGATCTTTCTTAGTGCTTTTTCTGGGATTAAGTGTGTTGGGGAATGGTTCAATATCACATGGTTGGACAAGTATGATGGACCATGCAAAAGGGATGAACAATGGGTTTGGGACAAACCATCTGATGCATTTTAATAAAACAGATCCAATGTACAAGGATTATCCCGGGATTTGGGTAATTGTAGGTTCCGCCATTATTGGTTTTTGGTATTGGGCTACCGACCAGCATATAGTTCAGCGGGTACTTGGAGGAAAAGATATGAACGAAATGCGTAAAGGAACCATTCTTGCAGGATATTTGAAAATTCTTCCTGTTTTCATGTTCTTAATTCCCGGAATGATTGCTGCTGCTTTAGTTGCAAAACCCGGGTCAGGCTTTACAATGGCAACTACAGATGAAGCTTTTGGTTCAATGGTTAAGTTTGTACTTCCCGCCGGTGTGAAAGGTATTGTTACTATCGGCTTTATTTCTGCATTGGTAACATCGCTGTCAGCGTTTTTTAACTCATGTGCAACGCTTTATACGGTCGATTTTTACAAGCCGAGACATCCAAAAGCAAGTGAAAAGAAATTAGTATGGATTGGTCGTGCTGCCACCTGGGCAGTAGTAATTTTAGGTTTGTTCTGGATTCCGGTTATGATGGGACTTGGTAGTTTATATGCCTATTTACAGAGCGTGCAATCACTACTTGCTCCTGCCATTGTAGCTGTTTTTGTTTTGGGTATCTTTTCAAAGAAAATCACACCTGTATCAGGTGAAGTGGGTATTATTGTAGGTTTTATTATCGGCATGATTCGTTTGGTAACAGATATTATAGTTGGTAACTGGCCGAATGTATTACCAAATGCTCTTAAATGGTTTTGGGGTACAAACTGGTTAATCTTTGAAGTTTATCTGCTTGGATTTATTGTACTTTTAATGATCCTGGTAAGTATATTTACCAAGAAAGCAAGCGATGAAAAATTGGCTGGTATTACTTATTTTACACAATCGCCGGCACAAAAAGCAGAAACAAAAGCAAGCTGGACCCGGGTTGATATTGTCACGTCAATTGGTGTTGTAGCATTGTGTGTGGCATTCTATATCTATTTCTGGTAAACAATGAAACTCATATCAACTTCATTTTATTATGCTTAACGATCTTAAAAAACAAGTCTTTGAAGCCAATCTCGATTTGGTGAAACATGGATTGGTCATTTTTACATGGGGTAATGTATCCGCCATCGATCGTTCTCAAGGCATCTTTGCCATCAAGCCAAGTGGCATCTCGTATGATACCATGAAGTGGGAAGATATGGTGCTGGTCGATATGGAGGGAAAAACAGTGGACTCTGTCTATAAACCTTCATCCGACACACCGACTCATCTGGTTATTTATCGTCATTTTATGAAAGTAGGCGGCGTGGTGCATACTCATTCGGAATGGGCAACCGCTTGGGCGCAAACCGGATTGGCTATTCCTGCTTTGGGAACAACCCATGCTGATTATTTCTACGGAGATATTCCTTGTACACGTCCTCTTAGCGAGTCGGAAGTGATGGGAAACTACGAGAAAGCAACCGGCAAGGTGATTGTAGATACGTTTCGTGACGGCAACATTGACCCATTGGCAGTACCGGCTGTGCTTGTTGCGGGACACGGGCCTTTTGCATGGGGAACCGATGCGGACAATGCCGTGCACAACGCCGTTGTACTCGAACAAGTGGCGAAGATGGCACATCACACGTTAACATTGAACAAAGAGAGTCGCATCGACCAATTTTTACTTGATAAGCATTACAAGCGTAAACATGGGCCGGATGCTTATTATGGACAAAAGTAACTGATTGTTTTAATTCATAGCTAAATCACAAATATTCAAATATAAATCATGTCAAAATACACCATTGGAGTTGATTATGGATCCGATTCGGTTCGTTCCATCATTGTCGATACCGCAAACGGTAAAGAGATAGCAAACAGCGTGTTTTATTATCCTCGCTGGAAGGAAGGTAAATATTGCATTCCTGTAAAAAACCAGTTTCGCCAACACCCACTCGATTACGTCGAAGGACTTGAATTCACGATTCGTGAAGCTTTATCAAAAGCGCCTGCCAACGTAGCTGAAAATGTGGTAGCCATTTCTGTCGATACCACCGGATCGACGCCAGTTGCAGTCGATAAAAATGGAACCCCGTTGGCTTTGCTGCCTGAGTTTGCCGAGAATCCAAACGCTATGTTTGTTTTGTGGAAGGATCATACTGGCACTCGCGAAGCAGACGAAATCAATACACTTGCCCGTTCGTGGGGTGGAGAAGATTATACCAAATACGAAGGTGGCGTCTATTCTTCGGAATGGTTCTGGGCAAAGATTTTGCATGTGCTGCGTGAAGATACCAAAGTACGCGAAGCAGCCTTTTCATGGGTGGAACATTGCGACTGGATTCCAGCTTTAGTCACGGGAACAACGGATCCACTGCAAATGAAACGTAGCCGTTGTGCCGCAGGTCATAAGGCGTTATGGCATGAAGATTGGAACGGTCTTCCACCGGAGGAGTTTCTGGTAAAACTAGATCCGGTGCTAAAAGGATTGCGTGAACGTTTGTTTTCAACCACGGATACTTGCGAGATAAAGGTAGGGAATCTTTCTTCCGAGTGGGCAAAACGTCTTGGGTTACCCGAAACGGTTGCCGTGGGCGTTGGCGCTTTCGATGCTCATTTGGGCGCTATCGGTGGAGAAATCAAACCCTATTACCTCAGTAAAGTGATGGGGACTTCCACTTGCGATATACTGATTGCTCCCGAAAAAGAGGTAAAAGGGAAATTAGTCAAAGGCATTTGTGGGCAGGTAGATGGTTCGGTGGTACCTGGTATGGTAGGACTCGAAGCGGGACAATCGGCTTTTGGCGATGTGTATGCGTGGTTCAAAGAACTATTGATGTGGCCTGTAAATAACTTGCTAGCCTCATCGTCATTGATTGACGAAACCACCAAAACAAAGCTGATTGATGAGATTGCCTCCAAAATGATTCCTGCACTGGAACAACAAGCCCTGCAAATCCCTATCGGAGAGTCGGGACTTGTGGCGCTCGATTGGATGAATGGTCGTCGTACTCCCGATGCCAATCAATTGCTCAAAGGGGCAATTACGGGCATCAATCTCGGATCGGACGCACCCCGTATCTTCCGTGCATTAGTGGAGGCGACAGCTTTTGGTGCGAAGAAAATTGTCGATCGTTTTATTGAAGAAGGCATTGAAATCAAAGGGGTGATTGCGTTAGGTGGAGTGGCAAAGAAATCAAAATTTGTGATGCAAACCGTTGCCGATGTTCTTAACATGCCAATTCTTGTTGCCAGCAGTGAACAAGCCTGCGCCTTAGGCTCAGCTATGGCTGCTGCCGTAGTTGGTGGCGTATATGCTACGGTGCTCGATGCACAAAAGGCGATGAGTAACGGCTTCGATGCTGAATATTTGCCTAATGCCGAAAATGCAACGGCTTATAAATCGCTTTATGATCAATATTCAACACTGGGTAATTTTATTGAAAGTCAAGTGAAATAAAGAAAGAAAAATGCACTATTCTTGCCTCTATCAAAAACAGAGAAACGAAGGCAGGATGCTTGCAAAGTCATGAAATACATCAACTATTAAATTATTTACAAATGAAAAGCTTACAGCGTTTTGCATGGCTTTGCATAGCCATTCTGTTTTTTGCTGCTTGTCATTCAGGAAAATCTTCCTCTAAACAAGCAATCTCTTCTGCTTCGGTCTCATTGAACCCAAAGAACTTCATTGACACCCTTGGCGGTAAAGTGACCGGACTTTATTCATTGAAGAATCGACAAGGAATGCAAGTGTATATTACTAATTACGGCGCACGCCTTGTCAGCATTGTAGTTCCCGACAAAAACAATGTTCCCACCGATGTGATTGTAGGATTTCAGAACGTGAAAGAGTATATCAATTCTCCCGATCGTTTTTACGGGGCTACTATTGGTCGCGTTGCCAATCGTATTGCCAAGGGTAAATTTACATTGAATGGGAAGACGTATCATTTAGCGATCAATAACGCTCCCAATTCTTTACATGGGGGAGAGCCTGGGTATCAGGATGTAGTCTGGGATGCCAATCAACTAAACGATTCAACGTTGCAACTGAGTTATTTGTCCAAAGACGGTGAAGCCGGTTATCCCGGGAATTTAATGATTCACGTAACGTATGCATTAGGAGCAAATGATGCTTTGAAAATCAGCTATGAAGCAAAAACCGACAAACCGACGGTGGTGAACTTAACCAACCACTCTTATTTTAATCTCAATGGTGAAGGTAGCGGCACTGTTTACAATCAATTATTGCAATTGAATGCCGATAAGATCACACCGGTAGATTCGACGTTGATACCGACAGGAAAATTAGTATCCGTTGAAGGGACACCGTTCGATTTCCGACAAATGACAGCTATCGGGAAACGTATCCAGGAAAAAAATGATCAACTAATCAACTGCAAGGGATATGATATGAATTATGTATTAAACAATTCCAAACCTGACAGTATGTTTCATGCTGCAACAGCCATAGGAGATAAGTCAGGTATTGTGGTGGATGTTTATACTACTGAGCCTGGCATTCAATTTTATAGTGGTAATTTCATGGCAGGAAATAATATTCTTAAAGATAGCATTAAGGACGATTACCGTACCGCTTTTACGTTGGAAACGCAACATTTTCCTGACGCACCCAATCAAAAGAATTTTCCGTCCATTATCTTGAATCCGGGTAAAACCTTCTCAAGTACTACTATTTATCAATTTTCGGTGAAGAAATAAGAACGGGAAATCTGAAGAACAGGGACACTATCATTCTAACGTAAACGACGTATCTCTATCACTTTAATCTATACATTTATGAAAAAAATTAGTTTGTTTTTTATCGGGTTGCTATCCCTTGGCGGAGTCGCTACGGCTCAGCCATCGAAAGCAACATTAGTCATTGAGACAGATCAGCCTCAGGCTAAGATTCACAAAGAGATTTACGGACAATTTGCCGAACATCTTGGAGCCGGCATTTATGGTGGAATCTGGGTAGGAAAAAATTCAAAGATTCCCAATATTGACGGGTATCGCCGCGATGTGGTGGAAGCAATCAAGCAATTGGCAGTGCCCGTTATTCGCTGGCCGGGTGGATGTTTTGCCGATCAGTATCACTGGATGGATGGCGTTGGCCCGCAGGATAAACGTAAACATCTGATCAACTCCAACTGGGGTGGTGTGGTAGAAGACAACAGCTTTGGCACCAACGAATTTCTCAATTTCTGCGAATTGGTTGGAGCCGAACCCTATATTTCAGGAAACTTAGGCAGCGGTACTCCACAAGAAATGGCAGACTGGGTCGAATATATGACCTTTGACGGAAGCAGCCCTATGGCGGATTTACGTCGCGCGAATGGTCGTGATAAGCCATGGAAAGTGAAGTTTTGGGGCGTTGGCAACGAAAGCTGGGGTTGCGGAGGAAACATGACACCGGAATATTACTCCGATTTATATCGCCGTTATGCTACATTCCTGCATAATTATAGTGGAAATCAACTTTATAAGATTGCCAGCGGAGCGAATGGAAACGATTATAACTGGACGGATGTGGTGATGAAAGCGGTTGGTCATCGGATGCAAGGCATTTCGTTGCACTACTACACGGTACCAAAAACATGGGCAGATAAAGGTTCAGCAACGAGTTTCGACACTCAGGAGTACCTAACATCCATTGAGAAAACTTTGTATATGAATGAGTTGATCACCAAGCATTCTGCCATTATGGACAAGTACGATCCACAAAAGAAAATAGGATTGATTGTTGATGAATGGGGTATTTGGACGAATGTTGAACCGGGTACCAATCCGGGATTTTTGTTTCAACAAAATTCCTTGCGTGATGCAATCATTGCAGCGCTCAACTTCAATATTTTCGACCAACATGCCGATCGGGTTCGCATGGCCAACATTGCACAAATGGTGAACGTGCTGCAATCCATTATTCTGACAAAAGGCGATAAGATGGTTTTGACGCCTACTTATTATGCTTTTGAGATGTACAAAGGACACATGGGAGGAGAATTGCTGAATACACAACTGACCTGTGATCAGATTAATTTGGGACAAGAGAAAAGTCCGATGTTGAGTGTTTCAGCGTCCTCAAAGGATGGCGTGATCACCTTGTCAATCGTCAATATTGATCCAACCAACGATGCGGATCTTACGTGTGATCTTCGTGGCGGAACGTTCAAATCGGTTTTGGGGGAAATCTTAACGTCAAAAAACCTGACCGACATCAACACCTTCGACGTTCCATCCACCGTGCAGTTGAAACCATTTACCTCTGCAAAACTGAAAGGCAGCAACGTAACGCTGAAGGTTCCTGCTAAATCGATTATTACATTGACAATTCAATAGAAATAGCAAAAGAGTAAAATAATAGTGTTGCTGATAGGTTCAGTTGTTAATGAGGTCTTCAATCAAAAATGGAGGCCTCATTTCTTTTAAGAATAGATTGATTGAAAGACAACCGAATTCAGTTTACTTTGCTTTCGAAAGCTCCGATACCAAACAATGCAAAATCATACTTCACCGGATCGGTGGCATCAAAAGTACGTAGAACGGTTGTGATCTCTTCCACCGCTTTCCAGTCGTTTTGTTTTCGGGTAAGAAGCCCGTAAGCACGAGCAACGTCGCCAGTGTGAACATCCAGTGGAAGCATCAACGATGAGGCCGGAATGTTGTTCCATAATCCGAAATCCACTCCGTTCGGGTCATGACGCACCATCCAACGAAGAAACATATTCAGTCGTTTGGCACTGGCATTGGCAGAAACATCGGCAACATGCTTGCGAACGTGTTTATCATGTGGTATGGACAAAAATCGGTTGCGAACGTATTGCAACATTCCAAATATAGTGCCTTCTGAAATATATCCCTCATTGAAGACTGTCTCAAGTCCACCATGTTCAAAATAGATATTTCTCAACGAATCGAGAAAAAAGAGACAATCGTCGCCATTGAAAGTTCGATGGACAAATTGTGCAACACGATTTCGATCAGCTTTATTAGCATAACTTAGAAAGTCGAAAGGAGCATGATCCATCATTTCCATCAACCTGTTTGCATTTTTGATGATGCTTTTGCGTTGTCCCCACGAAAGAGTGGCCGTCAAAAAAGCAGCTATCTCAATGTTCTCTTTCCTTCTAAATTGATGCGGCACCTGAATGGGATCCGTGTCAATAAATTCAGGACGGTCATAACGATTGACTCTTTCGTCGAGAAAAAGTTTCAGTTGCTGAAAATCGCTGGATGTTTCTATTTGCATTATGCTTCAAATCATAACCTCACACATTACCAATGCATCAACTGCTTGAGGTATTTAGTCAATTCATTGGCCATGAGTTGATGTTGGGCTAACGTAGGATGTGAATCGCAGCCGCCGTGATACCGCTTGCTAAAGAAGTATTTTGACACGCGTTTGTCTCCGCTTTCACGAAGTCGTTGTACTACGGTGAGAATGTACCCTTTCATCACCGGCAATAAGGTGGAATCTGCCATTGGACTGGATAGTAAGACAATGTGCGCTTTCGGATAATCTTTACGCAAGGTATGGATAAACCGAACATACGCATTGCAAAAGGTGGTGGCATTCTGAATCCCGTCATTTTGTCCCAGTTCAATGGTGACTACATCAGGTTGATAGAGCGAGAAATTCCATGGAATCGTGTCATCACGCAAATTGATCTTATCGAACACTTGCGGCATCACATACTTCAGGTTGCAACAACTATGGATCAATCCAATACCCGACACAGATGTAAGGTGATATTGCGCATGAAGCGCACGTGCGGTGACTGGCCCATAGCTTAAATAAGAATTGTGCTGATCTTGCCATTCTCCTTTTCCACATGGAATTACACTTTGGTCGCTGCCGGTGCCGCAGGTAATGGAGTTTCCAATACATTCAATTTTTCGTTTTGGAGGCGTAGGTGGCGGTAGCAGCTTGTGGCAGGTAGCGCCGTTGAATTGCAAAAAGCCGATATTTGATTCGGTGGTTTTGCAAATGATCACCGTATGAATGGTATCTTTCAAATGATCGCCCACCGACAGTTTACTGTTAACCGCAGACAGCTCAAACCGCGAATAATGGCCATCCACAATGAATTGAACATAATTGAAAAACTTGCCGTAAAGATGTTCATCAGTCAAGTTGACGGTGCAGGAATCGCCTTTGAACTTAAAGATAATTTGCGCCCCCGGCACCCAAAATTTCGGATGATTGACATTGGCAAAATCGCCACGTCCCATATAAAAGAAGCGGGGATCGGAAGCTTTGTAAAAGGTAAGACTTTCGGCGGCAAACGAAAAAGTAGCACTGCAAATAAGGAGTATTGATAAAAGAAAAGTTTTCATCCGTATGTAAATGTGTTTTGAAGGTTCTGTTTTTACCTTCGCAAAGATAAACATTGTTTGGTTTGCAGAGGTGATATTTCGCCATAGAATAGTTAATTTGTCCGTTTTCGTGGCCTTGCAAAGAAGCATGTCGCTTGACAGCGTTAAATCTATACTGCCTCCCTGCCCTACCCACTACACCTGAAAGTATTTGGAAAAACTGTAAAAATAGCGTTACTTTGCAACAAACAATCGCACAACGATGAAGCATTTTTTATTGGTTTTGTGTCTCATTTTTGGAGGAGAAAACATTCTCATCGCTCAATCGTTTACCAACCAACAACGATTCCGCGTGATGAGCTACAACGTGGAAAACTTTTTCGATTGCAATCAGGATTCAATCGGCGTTCCAACCGAGTTTTCCCCAACCGGCATGCGTGGATGGAGCTACACACGCTACCGCGACAAACGTAACAACATTGCCAAAGTGATTGCTTCATTGGGAGAATGGACGCCGCCGGCATTAGTGGCGCTTTGCGAAATTGAAAATCAACATGTTCTTGAGGACTTAACCTTACACTCCCCTTTGCGAAGCCTGCACTATCAAATTATTCATTTTGAATCGCCCGATCCTCGTGGTATCGATGTGGCTCTATTATACCAACCCAAAGTTTTTCGGCCTATCCATCAGGAACCGATACGCATTCATTTCCCCAACCGCCCTTATCAACACACGCGAGATATTTTGTATGTGGCTGGAACAACATTGGGAAAGGATACGCTGCATGTTTTTGTCAATCATTTCCCGTCGCGCTACGGAGGAGAAGTAGAATCGGAAGATAGCCGTTTGTTCGTGGCATCCGTTTTACGCCATAAAGTGGATTCTCTTTTTCAGATCAATTCTAAAGCCAACATCTTGATCATGGGCGATTTCAACGATTATCCTGACAACCGCAGCATCGAAAAAGTACTCCAAGCCCTACCCGATAATAGCGCCATCAGACCAAAGCAGTTGTACAATCTCTTTTACACCACCCATACAGCTAAAAAGAACGGATCGTACAAACACAACGGAGAATGGGGCATGCTCGATCAGATGATTGTTTCCACCAATCTTTTAACCGATACGCTCCATGTACATACAACTTTTGCATCGGCCCATATCTTCATGCCTGATTTCCTGCTCGAAGACGAGACGAAAGGCTTTGGACAAAAACCATTTCGCACGTATGTCGGGATGAAATACCACGGCGGATTCAGCGATCATTTACCGGTATATGTTGATCTTCAATGTTCCCAACAATAAAACCATTTAATACACTTACTATGAAACCGCTTTTTACGTTGCTCGCTTTACTTTTTACATTTACCACTATGGCACAAATACATTCAGATACTTATGCTACGCCGATGGGTGAGCTGAAAGTGACATACATCACCCATGCGTCGGTGATGTTGCAAATTGACGGGAAAACGATTCACATCGATCCTTACACAAATAACAAAGTGGATTTTTCTCAATTTCCAAAAGCCGATTTATTGCTGATAACCCATGAACATCCGGATCATTTAGACCCAAAAGCCTATATGAAAATTTTGACTCCAAAAACCAAAGTTATAACAACAAAAACGGTGGCTGCTATTGCCTTTCCCCATGCCGAAATCCTTGCAAATGGGCAACAAACTCATTGGGATGGCATCGAAATCACTGCTGTACCAGCTTATAATATAGAGCATAAACGCCCTGACGGTCAGTTTTATCACCCAAAAGGAATTGGAAACGGATACATTCTTTCTTTTGGAACATTTCGTGTTTACATTGCAGGCGACACCGAAAACATTCCTGAGATGAGCCACCTGGGGAAAATCGACATTGCATTTTTGCCCAAGAATTTACCTTACACCATGAGCGATGCACAATTTATTGAGGCGGCAAAGCGCATACATCCAAAATACCTTTACCCATATCACTATTTTTCGATAGATCGCGAAGCCTTACGCAAAGCGCTGCCGAAAGAAATCATTTTAAAATGAATCTTGCAGTTAATTCTCTAACAAAAAACTGTTTATCTTATGAATTTTGACGGAGCCATTATCGGATTTATCTCTTTTGTCATCATCGGATTGTTTCATCCTTTAGTCATAAAAGCAGAATATTACTGGGGCCAAAAAAGCCGTTGGGCATTTTTATTGGTGGGGCTATTCACCATTGCTGCTTCGCTTTGGGTGCATCAAACCTTGTGGAGCGCCATTCTGGGGGTATTCGGATTTTCGTGCTTGTGGAGCATCAAAGAGGTGAAAGAACAAGAACAACGGGTGAAAGATGGCCGTTTCCCCAAAAATCCAAAACGGGAATACTAACTTTTGGTATGCTCTATTTAGTTATCACTTTGCAAAAAAATAGAATACAACCTGATTATCACTATATTTCTGAATAAGTTGCTGTGATATGCGATTTGCTTCTTCACTACAGCCACCATCTTGCTCCCGAATCCAACTGAAAACCAGAAAATCAGTAGGAAAAACTGTTTCGATCGTTGGCCAAGCAAGTTGATCGTTGCACTGCTGAAACTCGACGAATAACGATTGCCGATGTGCCGAACTCACACGATTGAAAGCTGAGCGCGTCTCATCATCACAATAAATGGCCAATGGGCGCTGCATTTTTTGTGCAAGCAACGAAAAACGATGCACGTAGGACTCAAAGCCAGCTTCACGTTGTACATCTTTAGGCAGAAACAACACAATTCGCTCCGTATTGACAAAGTTGTGCGTCACTCTGCACGAAATTACCACTTGAGTAACTTTTTTCAGCAAACGATCAGTCGTTTCACCCCAGCAGCGAATCTCTGACGTTTCTTTGTCAGGAAACCCGACAATAATCTCTTTAACATCAAGCTCTTTAACAACATAATAAATACCCATTTCCACCTGGACGTTATACCGAAGAATAGGTTCAAGCCATTGATCATCCACTTGAGCCACTTTTGCAGCTTGCTCCAACAGCTTATTACCAGTCACCCACTCTTGTTTATCGGTGGCCGTCACCACGTGTACCACATATTGTTTTTCTTTTCTTTTCGAATCCTCCATAAAAAGGGCAAACTCTACCAATGCCGCAATTTTTTGCGGATTCGATACCGCCAATAAAATACCTGAATGGGAATGGGAAATATCAGACCGACCATCCGATAAATCAGGCAAACGAATTAATTGTCGCGCTGCACGCTCAGTAACCAACGTGCTAAAGGTTCCACCAAGAAAAATCACGACAACTCCGGCTAAAAACAAAGAATCGGAGATAAGATGCGCTCCATTAGGTAAAATCACACGATATCCAAGACTCATAACTACCAACAACATAACTCCTTCTCCACTACTCAAGCCAAAAAGCATCAACCCTTCAGCTCGTTTCATGCGAAAAGTCCACTGCATGACTAACGATACCAACCATTTAGAAAGAAATGGTACCACAAGTAAAACAAGAATGAATAGCCATACATCTGTAGATTGAACAAACTGTTTACCATCGAGCAGCATCCCAACGCGGATCAAAAAAAAAGGAATAAACAATGCATTGCCAACAAACTCCAATCGATCCATTAACGGAGAGACTTTCGGAATCAAACGATTGATAGCAAGGCCAACTACAAACGCACCTAACACTTGTCCCATGTATATTGCCTGAGCGAAGAATGCACCAAAAAAAACAACTGCTATTACAAAGATATATTGTAACACCCCATCATTGAAGCGTTTAAAGAAAGAATGCGCCATCTTAGGAATCAACCAAAAAACGAACACACCGGCTACAATCAGTTCTGCAATCCACGTAATCCAACCGATTGTCTCAATATGGGCCTGAAGATTTTCTGTTAAAACCGGCATCAACAACAAAATAGCGGAAATCACAAACACAGTAGCCATGGCAGAAATCCTGACAGATACCTGATTTGTTAACCCGAAGCGAACCACTACCGGGAAAGCCACTAAAGAAGGAGCCGCAAACATACACCCTAAAAAAACCGCCTCAGTAAGGTCAAAATGGAATAAGTAAATGCCTAACAAAACACCAAGAAAAGCAGGCACAAGAAAAGCAAGAAAAGCAAAGACAGCTCCGCGAATACGATAGGTTTTAACCTCTTGTAAATCCATTTCCAATCCAACTAAAAACAGGACGTAAAGCAACCCGACGTTCCCGAAAAGCTGGAAGCTACTATCATTTGATAAGATATGAAAGCCATTCGACCCCAAAAGCATTCCGGCAATAATCAACCCCACAATCTGCGGAATGCGTAAGCGATTCAGCAACATGGGAGAAAAAAGAATCACACCCAGCACCACAGCGAAAATGAGCGTTGGACTCGTTAAAGGCAAATGAAACAGAGAAGAAAGTTCCATAAATCTATCTCAAATCATAAAACTGTAAATGAAGCACAGGTTTAGACTACGCAAAAAACAATTAAAAAAACCGTAACTTTGAAGTCTGATCATTTCGGTCATTCAACGGAACAAATAACTCGATTTAATAACATAAAATTTCTCATCGAATGTCGATGCAAACTTATATTTTTGAACTTCCAATGGAAGTCCGCGATTATGAATGCGATCTACAAGGAATTGTAAATAACGCTGTTTATCAAAATTATTTTGAACATACCCGCCATAAATTTCTATTATCAAAAGGTATCGCTTTTTCGGAGTTGCATCAACGTGGAGTAGATGCGGTGGTAGTAAAAGTCGAAATTTCATTTAAACGCTCATTGCAACCTTCGGATCAGTTTATATCCAAACTTTCACTCAAGAAAGAAGGAGTGCGTTATGTTTTTTATCAAGCGCTATATAGTATAAACGGCCAAACTTTGCACGCATCCGCTCGAATTGAAACGGTGATTTTAATTAATGGCAAATTGGGGTTTACTCCCGAATTGGATCGATTAGTTGACGAAGCCAGCGCGTTGTAAAAGGACAAAACAACCCATTATATTGGTCGTCTCAACAAATCGGCAAGATATTGCAAGTACGGTTCAATATGCCGACGACGTTTATGTTCGAAAATATCGGCAACAGTAATCATAATGCCCGTATCAAAAAGATTCGCAAATTCACGATTAATCCCCGTCCCAAAAGTACGCATGGTAGGTGAAAGCCCGATATACGCACTGATTAATGCCGGAATATTCACACCTCGCTTACGAACCGCCAAGTTGAGTTTGCGATAATTCTCCTCAAAAGTTTCGCCGGAAAAGAAATCATCGTACTGTCCTTTTTTTTCAATTGGACGGTAATCCTCCTCTTTCAAAGTCAGAAGATGATCATTATCAGGAAAATATCGATACATAAAATAGAGAATCATATCGCGCGCTTCCGCATCAAAAGTGGGATATATGGTTACCTTGCCAATGAGATAATCAATTTTCTCACTGATAGAAATAGCGCCCAATCCATCCCATAAATTATCGAGCGCAAACAAACTTTTAGCGCCCATCTTCGACGATTGATAAACCGGTTGAACAAAAGCGCGACCTACATCGACCGCTTTTGGCAGAAAATCTTGAATGAATTTTTCGGAAAAATGAAACATGTGCGAGGTGACTAAAATCGGTTGTCCCTTTGCATCAAAAAGAGCATCTTTACCATGCAAAAACCGGTATCCACCCATTATTTCCTGCGTCTCCTGATTCCAAACGATCAATTGCCGATAAGGCACTTCCATCAAATCAAATTCATCAACATCTTTATCTCGTCCTGTGCCACCGCCTGATTCCCGAAAGGAAATTTCGCGCAACCTTCCAATCTCGTCCATCACATGTGGAGCTTCATGTGCCGTAACAACATAGATATGATTGTTTGCCTTATTGGTAGGGCGAAGTAGCTTGTCAGGAGTCAACTCCTTTATTAATAATTTTTTATCAACAGGTGGAATGATAGTTGTCATGTGAACAATAAAAAAATCAGGACAAAAGTATAAATAAAAATTGGAATAGATACGTTATAGCCGCTTAAGTCGCATTTTCAGGCATAAAAAAAACGGTGCACACTCTTTGACAACCTCCACTTTACGCCACAAAAAAACAAAAACAACCTCAAAGGAAACAGATCACTGATTACTAATATATTAAAATTAGAATATCACCAAACAAGCAGTTATAAACATCAAAAAAGCTGTTCATAACTTGTTAGTAAATAAAAAATTCTTTTCTTGTGGGGAATTGTGGGGAATACAAAAAAGCACTATCTTTACATCTCAATTTGATGAAGGACAAAGATGTATGGTTTTATAGGAAATAGTGAAGCCAAAGCCGATGCCAAGGGCAGAATTTTCATTCCTGCTCATTATCGGAAAGCCTTACCCGAGAACGAAAACTCGCGTTTGGTGATGCGAAAAGATCCTTACAGCAATAGTTTGGTTTTTTATCCTGAGCCAATATGGAATGAAAAATTGAAGCTGCTTAAAGAAAAACTCAACGAATGGAATCCGACACACCAATTAGTATTGATGCAATATGTGGCTGAAGCTGAAGAATTAGATATCGACTCGCAAGGACGCGTATTAATTCCAAAAAAATATTTACTTTTAATAGGAGTTGAAACGGATGTCTTGTTTGTCGGCATGCTCGACACCTTTTGTGTTTGGGCAAAAGAATCTTTTGAAAAAGCGAAATACTCGCCTGCAGAATTCAGTCAAACGCTTCAAACCATTCTTTCGACATCATCACAAAAATGAACTCGATCATTTAAACATAACACGTTTTTTGAGACGATATTATAAAAGAGATTTTCGCCACCTGTTGGTTCGTTTTGTCAACCCCTTATCAATAACGTAACCCAATGAACGCATACCACATACCAGCACTTTTGCCAGAAACCATTGATGGAATGCGCATTAATCCCGACGGGATCTATGTGGATGCAACTTTCGGAGGAGGAGGTCATGCTCGGGAAATAATAAATCACTTAAGTGACAAAGGCAAATTGTTTGGGTTTGATCAAGACAAAGAAGCCTTTGAAAATCGCATTGACGATCCTCGTTTTGTCTTTATACACAGCAACTTTCGTTTCCTGTCTAATTTTCTGAAATATCATCACGTTACACAAGTGGATGGCATTTTAGCCGATTTAGGCGTTTCGTCCCACCATTTTGACACACCCAATCGCGGTTTTTCGTTTCGTTTTGAAGGAGAATTAGATATGCGTATGAATGGGCAATCGGGATTAACCGCAGCCTCAGTAGTCAACAATTATTCAGAAGAAGAATTATCCTCCCTGTTTTTTCGTTACGGAGAACTCTCCAACGCTCGTAGATTGGCTTCGCTCATTGTTAAAGCGCGCGTTCAACAACCCATCGAGACCATTCAGGCTTTGGTAGAAGCAATTCAGCCGGCTTTCAAATTTGAACGCGAGAAAAAAGATATGGCAAAAGCTTTTCAAGCATTACGCATCGAGGTAAATCACGAGATGGAAACATTGCAGGAATTCTTAGAACAAACACCATCCTTGCTTTGTGATGGAGGACGCTTGGCCATTATCACCTACCATTCGTTAGAAGATCGTTTGGTGAAAAACTTTTTCCGCAGCGGACGGTGCGACGGCGCCATCGAAAAAGACTTTTTCGGTCATACGCAAACTCCTTTTCATGTGATAACGGGAAAACCGATTACACCATCGGAAGAAGAAATAAACAATAATCCACGTTCAAGAAGCGCGAAATTGCGTATTGCAGAAAAAACAGGCAAATAAAACCCATTTATTAAGAATTAAGAAAATGGCAATGCAAGACGAACAACCGATACAAGAAACGAAACTAACTTCAAATTGGAGTTTTCGTGATTTGATGAGTGGTAAGATATTGACTGCCCCGTTTTTCCGCAAACAATTGCTTTTGTTTATTCTGTTATGCGGAATTGCCGTTTTTTATATCGATAATCGCTTTACATGCGAACAGCAAATCGCCACTATCAATCGTCTGGAAGAACAACTCACCAATGCGAAATACGAAGCGTTGACCACCTCATCAACGCTTATGCAGCTTAGCAGACAATCAGAGGTAGCGGCAATGGTACAAGCCAAAGGACTGGATTTACATGAGTCAATACAACCCGAGATACAAATAACAAAGCCATGAACGAAAGCCGGCGCGACATATTGATACGCTTTGGATTGGTCTATTTTCTCATTTTGCTGATTTTCTTGGCAATTATCGTCAAAATTGTCATCATTCAAACATCGCAACGACCGATGTGGATGAAGTTGGCGGCTTCGCTCACACAAGCCGATCGCGTTGCGCCTGCAACACGCGGAAACATCTACTCCGAAGATGGCGAACTGTTAGCAAGCACCATTCCAAAGTATTATTTACACATGGATATGCGAACACAAGCATTGCACGACACGATTCGACACCATAAAACCTCCCTGTTTTATGAAAAGGTTGATTCTTTGGCAGCTTGTTTGTCGGCAAAGTTGGGAGATAAATCAAAAACTGCCTATGAAAATGCAATGATCAATGCCTATAAAAAGCGTGATCCACGTTTTTTGGTTTATCCCTATTTAGTCTCCTATTCCGATTTGAAAGAGATTACTCAATTCCCGTTGTTCAATTTGGGAAACATGCGAAGTGGTCTTGTTGAGGATATTTATGCGCGTCGCGTTCGCCCGTTTGGCGATATTGGAGCACGCACTATTGGCGATATCTACGGCGACGAAACGCTTGGTGGCAAAAACGGACTTGAACTGGCGTACGATTCATTATTGCGGGGAAAAGCCGGTTTATTCTCACGTCAACGAATTGCGGGACGATGGGAAAACGTAGTGGCTATTCCGCCTCAGAATGGAGCCGACATCATCACAACCCTTGACGCCAATATTCAGGACATCACCGAAAATGCTTTATTGAAAGAACTAAAGGCTATTGATGCCAAAGAGGGTTGTGCCATCGTTATGGAAACAAAAACCGGAGAAATCAAAGCTGTGGCTAATTTGACCAAAACGGCTGATAGCACCTATGCAGAACTTCGGAATGATGCTTTTGCCGACGAAACAGAACCGGGGTCTACTTTCAAAGTAGCTTCCATCATGGCAGCGCTCGACCAAGGACTTATTTCTCCCAATGATACCATCGATACAGGAAAAGGCGTTTACGATTTTTTTGGGCGTAAAATGCACGATTGGAATGAAGATCATGGCGGATTTCACAAAATCACGGTAGCTCAAGCAGTTTGGTACTCATCCAATATTGGGGTTTCACGCACCATATACAATGCTTACAAAAATAATCCGGGTGCTTATGTCGATAAATTGTATGAAATGAAGTTGAATGACCCAATTCATTTCGACATACCCGGTGCTGGCGTTCCTCACATTAAACATCCAGGCGACAAGTTCACTCATTGGTCTTTGACAACACTTCCATGGATGTCAATAGGTTACGAAGTACAAATTCCACCTATTTATACATTGACCTTCTACAATGCCATTGCCAATAACGGGAAAATGATACGTCCCTTTTTGGTAAAAGCCATTCAAAAGGACGGGAAAACTATTAAGACTTTCACAACAAGCACAATTGATGAAGCAATTTGTAAACCCTCAACATTGGCCATTATTAAACAAATGCTTATCGGCGTGGTGCAACATGGAACAGGAACAACATTAAAATCGCCGTATGTGCAAATTGCAGGAAAATCGGGTACTGCACAAATTTCAAAAGGAGTTAGCGGATACAAGACAGATGGCATAGAACATCAAGTGTCGTTTTGCGGCTATTTCCCTGTTGATGACCCACAATACACAGTGGTTGTGGTAATTCGTGATCCGAAAATCGGATATGCATCAGGAGGAACCATGGCAGGTGCTGTCGTGAAAGAAATTGCCGAGCTTGTGAATGCCAACAAAATTACGGTACAACCAAACGCCATTGCTACTACGCCAGCCGATAAGACACCAATGATCAAAGGCGGCGATTACAACGATGTGAAAACCGTTTTATCCCGATTATCCATTAACTTTTTAGGTGACAAAGGCGCTTTCCCCTGGATTACTGCGACAGCAGACAGCGATTATGTAAAAATTCATCCAATGATAGTTCCCGGGAACTGCGTGCCAAATGTCATGACGATGGGTGCCAAAGATGCCGTATATTTGTTGGAAAACGCAGGCCTTCATGTTCAGCTCATTGGACGAGGCAAGGTGATATCACAATCACTGCCGCCAAACAGCGCTTTACAAAAAGGAGAAAACATTGTACTGACTTTGCGATAATTTGATCTATTTTTGAAGTAAAAACAGATACCATTTTTCAATAACAAAATAATTTACCGATACATGAACCTCCAGTTATTGATTGCAAATTGCCCGATCAACCAAATAATCGGCGAAACTAACCTCGAAATTACGCAAATCAACTTCGATTCACGCAAAGTAATTCAAGGTTCATTATTTGTTGCAACGCGGGGAACATCGACAGATGGCCATGCTTTTATTGGGGCAGCCATTGAAAAAGGAGCAACGGCCATTGTGTGCGAAACTTTACCTGACGTGCTTTCTCCAACCATTTGCTATCTTCAAACGCTCAATAGTGCTGAAGCATTGGGACAACTTGCCCATTACTGGTTTGGAGAACCTTCGCGACACTTGACCTTAGTGGGAGTCACCGGCACGAACGGAAAAACCACCATTGCCACGTTGCTTTATCAACTTTTCCTGAAAGAGGGTTTTGCATCAGGCCTTCTTTCTACCGTACGCAACTATATCAACGAACGCCCCATCGAAGCCACTCATACAACGCCTGATGCTTTGGAATTAAATGCGCTGTTAGCTGAGATGGTAGCTGCGGGCTGCACTCATGCTTTTATGGAAGTCAGTTCACACTCGGTCGATCAACGTCGCATTGCAGGATTGGAGTTTGCCGGAGCTATTTTTACCAATTTGACGCGTGATCATATTGATTATCACCTGACATTTGAGAATTACCTCAAAGCTAAAAAACGATTCTTCGACGACCTTTCGGCCAAAGCGTTTGCGTTGACCAACGTGGATGATAAAAATGGCATTGTGATGTTGCAAAACACCAAAGCGAAAAAATACACCTACGCCACACGTACTATAGCCGATTTCAAAGGGAAGATCATCGAAGAGAGTTTTGAAGGCATGTTGCTAAAAATGAACGATTACGAAGTTTCCGTACCGTTTATGGGGCGTTTCAACGTGTCAAACCTGTTGGCAGTTTTTGGAACTACTGTGTTGCTTGGCATTCCTGAAACAGAAGCTTTAAAACAATTGAGTACACTTCATCCTGTTTCGGGTAGATTCGAGTCGCTTCGTTCTCCAAAAGGATATACCGCCATCGTTGACTACGCGCACACCCCGGATGCACTCAACAACGTATTGTCCACCATCAACGACATTGTGAAAGGAAGAAATGAAGTCATTACGGTGGTCGGTTGCGGCGGAAATCGCGACAAAGGGAAACGCCCGATGATGGCTAAAGAAGCGGCTATAGCCAGTACAAAAGTGATCATCACTTCCGACAATCCGCGCGATGAAGAACCGATGGACATTATCAACGACATGGTTGCAGGATTAGACACAAACGACAAGAAACGTACCCTAACGCTTGTTGATCGTGAGCAAGCCATTCGCACAGCCTGCATGATGGCAAAACAAGGAGATGTGATTCTTATAGCAGGCAAAGGTCATGAAGATTACCAAATTGTGAAAGGCATGAAACATCATTTCGACGACAAGGAAGTGGTGCAGGCATGTTTCGACGCAGAACTATAAACCCATTTTCAAATCCCGATAATCCATTTCAAGTATGCTCTACTATTTATTCCAATATCTTCACACATTGCATGTTCCAGGAGCAGGCGTGTTCAGTTTTATTTCGTTTCGGGCAGGCATGGCCTTTATCTTCGCGATGCTTTTTGCCACATTGTTTGGAAGAAAAATCATTGATTATTTGCAAAAGAAACAGATTGGCGAAACCATTCGCGAAATCGGCTTGGAAGGTCAGTTAGCAAAAAAAGGGACACCAACGATGGGTGGCATCATTATTATCTTTTCGATTGTTGCGCCCATGTTATTGTTCAGCATTTTAGATAACATCTATACCATTCTTATGCTCGTTGCCACCATTTGGATGGGATGCATCGGTTTTTTGGACGATTATATCAAAGTATTTCGCAAAAACAAAGAAGGGCTAAACGGTAAATTTAAAATTGTAGGACAAGTTGGATTGGGTTTAATCATTGGGTTAACCCTTTACTTGAGTCCCGCAGTGATGATTCGCGAAAACGTGGGTGTGAAATATACCGGCGATACCGAAGAAGTGGTTCTTTATCGCAACTATGATTTCAAATCGACACAAACCACCATCCCGTTTGTAAAAAATCACAACTTAGACTATGCCGATGCCTTTCGCTTTTTAGGCGATAAAGCACAAGACTGGGGTTGGGTACTCTTCATTTTAGTCACCATATTTATTGTGACAGCCGTTTCAAACGGAGCCAACATGACCGACGGATTGGACGGATTAGCGACAGGATCGTCAGCCATCATTGGAGTTACATTAGGTATTCTGGCCTATCTTTCGAGTAACCTGAACTATGCGTCATACCTCAACATCATGTACATTCCCAATGCGGGAGAGCTGGTGGTTTTTGCGGCAGCATTTATTGGCGCAACAGTCGGTTTTTTATGGTATAATTCATTTCCCGCGCAGGTATTTATGGGCGACACGGGTAGTTTAACGTTAGGCGGCATAATTGCCGTGTTTGCCATCATCATTCACAAAGAGTTGTTGATTCCGATTCTTTGCGGCATCTTTTTGGTGGAAAACTTGTCGGTCATGCTACAAGTAAGTTATTTCAAATTTACCAAGAAAAGATATGGCGAAGGTCGAAGGATATTCAAAATGGCGCCTCTTCACCATCATTTTCAAAAACAGGGAAACAGCGGTATTCAGGCGCTTATCCAACGTCCTATTATAGCTATACCGGAATCGAAAATCGTCATTCGTTTTTGGATTGTCGGGTTAATCTTAGCTACGCTTACCATCATTACACTCAAAATGAGGTAAAATATTATTGCTAAAAGCAAGGTTATGAACAAAGAGAAAATAGATATTGTAGTTTTGGGTGCTGGCATTAGTGGCATTGGCGCTGCGGTGTTGGCAAAAATCAAAGGATTCACCGTCTTTGTTTCGGACAATGGCTCCATTTCAGACGACGACAAAGCCATGTTGACTCAATATGACATTCCGTGGGAAGAAGGAAAACATACGGAATCGATCATCTTAACAGCCGGCGAAGTGATCAAAAGTCCCGGCATTCCTCAAAAAGCGCTTATCATTCAACAACTGCTGGCAAAAGGGATTTCCATCATCTCCGAAATTGAATTTGCCAAACGTTACACGACTGCCAAAATGATTTGCATCACCGGCAGCAACGGAAAAACCACGACTACCTCGCTGATATATTATACTTTGAAAAATGCCGGATTGAACGTCGGCCTTGCAGGGAACATCGGACAAAGCCTTGCTTTTCAGGTAGCGACATGCAACTACGATTATTACGTGGTTGAGTTGAGCAGCTTTCAGTTGGACGACATGTATGACTTCAAAGCCGATATCGCCATTTTACTGAATATCACGCCTGATCATTTAGACCGTTACAATTATCAATTCCAAAACTATGTCGACGCAAAATTTCGCATCACGCGCAACCAGACAGCGGACGATATTTTCATTTATTGGAATGACGATCCGGTGATCACGGCTGAATTGAAAAAGCGAGAGATTCAAGCCCAACAATATCCATTTGCTCTTCAAAACAAAAACAACGAAAAAGCTTATTTGCAAGATAATCAACTTATCTTTAATATACCACCTACTACTTTTGCCATGCCACACGAAGAAATAGCGTTGCAAGGGATTCACAATCTGTACAACTCCATGGCGGCAGGGTTGGCAGCTTCCTCCATCAACGTAAAAAAAGAGACCATACGCGATTCGTTTCGCAATTTTCAGGGTGTCGCCCATCGCTTGGAATATGTTGCTACGGTGCGCGGCATTCGTTTCATCAACGATTCGAAAGCCACCAACGTCAACTCATGCTGGTATGCTTTGCAAAGCATGAAAACACCGGTTGTTCTTATCCTTGGCGGAACCGACAAAGGCAATGACTACACCGAAATTGAATCGTTGGTAGAAGAAAAGACCCATACTTTGATCTTTCTGGGAACTGACAACAGCAAACTCCACGCGTTTTTTGATAAAATGGGAAAGAAAATCATCGATGTAAGCTCCATGAAAGATGCCGTAAAAGCGGCTTACGAAAATGCCAATAAAGGAGAAACGGCATTACTTTCACCTTGTTGCGCAAGTTTCGATTTGTTTAAGAACTACGAAGATCGCGGCGATCAATTCAAACAGTGTGTAAGGAGTTTGTAATTTAGTCAGCATTTTCAATCTGAAAAAAGCCAACATGTTATTCTATTCATCTAAAAATATCCATCATTGGTCATACTGGCATCGCAAGCGGATGCTATGGTTTAACAGCTTGTGTGGATTCGTTTTGACAATCATCATTATGACAGCTGTCTTTGGAATTGAATTTTCCATTCATAGTTTCCTGTCTTCGATTCGGATCATTGCTCTCATGGTAGTGGTATTTGCCTGCGGCTTTGTTTTCGGTTGGCTTGCATGGACTGAAAACGAAGCTTTGTATCACGACTGGTTAAAGAAACAATCCCATCACACGAAAAAACAACTTGCTGACGATCTCAATACATAAAAGGCTATCGATATTTAAACGTTCTACGTCATAAAACCATTCATCATGAGAGATTTTTTCAAAAAATACCTGCAAGGCGATCCCGTAATATGGACAGTCTTCTTTTTACTTTGCATGATCTCCATCGTGGAACTGTACAGCGCCAGCAGCTCATTGGCTTTTCGTGCATCGAACCATGCCGCTCCCATACTTCGACACATTGCCTTTCTAACCATTGGAGGGTGCTTTGTCATCATCGTGCACATGATCAACTATAAAAAGATAAACAAAATAGCGTATGTAATCCTCGCTCTTTCGGTTGTAGCGCTATTCTTTGCCATCATCAAAGGGGTTTCGGCAAACGATGCAAAACGATGGATCGGGATTGGGAGTTTTCAGTTTCAGCCTTCAGAGTTTGCCAAGTTAGCGTTAATCATCGTGGTAGCCGATCTCATTTCGAAAGGAACAACACCTGAAAAGCTGAGCAAGAATTTTAAACACATTGTCATTCTGACGTTGGTTATATGCGGGTTGATCTTTCTGGAAAACTTATCGACGGCCCTTATTCTTTTCAGCGTTATTTTCCTGATGATGATCATCGGTCGCGTTCCATTCAAGCAATTGGGCAAATTGCTGGGCGGTTTGTTTTTGGTTGTGGCATTCTTTGTGTTGATCATGCAACTTGTGCCCAAAGAAAAAGTATGGAAAGGATTTGATCGCTTCTACACGTGGGAATCACGGATAGCGCAATTTGCACATCCCAATAAGGATCAGGCGAAATATGTGATTACGGATGAGAATTACCAGGTTATGCATGGAGAGATTGCCATTGCGCGTGGTGGTTTATTTGGCGTTTTACCGGGTAACAGCATGGAACGGAATTTCCTTCCTCAGGCCTACGCCGATTATATTTATGCCATCATTGTTGAAGAGTTGGGGTTGGTTGGCGGCTTGTTCGTCATGGCATTGTATCTTTTTCTTCTCTTTCGAGCGGGACAGATTGCCTGGCGATGCAATGATACGTATCCTTCGATCTTAGTCATTGGCCTTACTTTGATGATTGTGTTGCAAGCGTTGGTGAGTATGGGCGTTACTGCACATTTAGGGCCTGTAACAGGACAACCTCTCCCGATGGTTAGCCGAGGCGGAACTTCCATCATCGTGACAAGTGTCTATTTCGGCATCATCCTCAGTGTAAGCCGTTATGCACGAAGAGGAAAATCACCAAACGATTCGAACTCCACCAACGGGAATCCATCATGACATGAATACTGCCGGGTTCTGAAATAAGTTTACAGCAGGGTAAGCAAATTTCAGGACAAGATACTATCAAAAATAATTCCTACCTTTGTTCTACCTAAAACCATTGGATGTTTAATTGTAAGTCGGATTTGGTGAAGTAAATAACTTTGGCGTTCAGCCTAACGTTATCCCCTTTTTAAACTCAGGCATATTCTTGTCAGAGTTACTTTTATATCTATTTATTTTATTAATGACATTGAGGCTTGGCAAAGGATATATTGTATTCTTATGCCATAGTTGCGTCAATATAAATTTAAACATCATGAGCAACGAAAATAAATCAATTCACGAATTCGACTTTAATTTAATCTGCGAATATTTCTCAAGCATAGAACGACAAGGACCCGGCAGCCCCGAAGTAACCATTAAGGCGTTGAGTTTTATTGATAATCTCACCAATGAATCTTGTATTGCCGATCTTGGTTGCGGAACCGGAGGCCAAACCATGGTGCTGGCAAAGTATGCACCGGGACATATTACAGGCATCGATTTGTTTCCCGCTTTTATAGACCTTTTTAACCTTAACGCAGGCAAACTGAATCTTCAAGACAGGGTAAAAGGCATCATAGGTTCGATGGATAATCTTTCTTTTCAGAACGAAGCGTTAGACCTGATCTGGTCGGAAGGAGCGATCTATAATATCGGCTTTGAACGGGGTTTGAACGAGTGGCGGAAATTCCTTAAAACAGGGGGTTATGTTGCCGTTTCAGAAGCATCATGGTTTACTGAAGAACGACCTGCCGAAATCGATACGTTTTGGATGAATGCTTATCCTGAAATAGACACGATTCCAAATAAGGTCGCCCAGATGCAAAAAGCCGGATATATTCCTGTTGCGTCCTTTATCCTGCCTGAAAACTGTTGGACTGAACATTTCTATGCTCCGCAAGTTAAAGCACAGGAAACCTTCCTAAA
>DAIDKM010000037.1 GCA_027450045.1 Paludibacter sp.
GGATTCACTGAAAGAGCTATTTCATGCGTAACAGTGTGGATAGCTCCTCCGTTGGTTATTAATTGCGCTGAGCCTGTTGAACCCGGAAGTGGCACCGGAAAAATTTGATCTGTTACATTTTGACGAGAGAACGTATAGTTCAATCCGATCAGATTATCGAACATTTTTAGGTCAAATCCACCTTCATACGATTTCGTATTTTGTGGTTTCAATTTCGGGTCATACACTGTCGTATTTGGAATGAACGCGTTGATGTTGTTTATCGGATAGAGGACAGGAGTTCCTCCCCAAAAACCACCACCATAAACAGGCGATGTATAATAGTTTTGCATATAATTTCCTGCTTGCCCTACCTGTGCATACGAAGCGCGTAGTTTGAAATAACTTAACGTATAACTTCTTACGCCAGGTAACTCAGTAACAATAAATCCTACAGAGGCGGATGGATAAAAGAAGGTACGATGTCCATGAGGCATCGATGAAACGACATCCTGACGACCGGTAGCGTTCAAGTACAACATGTTTTTCCATGAAGCAGACACGCTACCAAAAACACCTACTGTACGACTTGCCAATTGAGAAATGGTATTGTTTTTTGTAACTGTATTATTTAAGTTATTCCACCCTGGCCAATTGAAGGTTTGACCATAGCCATCTACTGATTTCGTGCCGTCGTCATTGATTTCATTACCCAACAAAGCGGTAAAATCCCAATCAGTGTTGATTTTCCAATCATAATTGGCTGTCAACAAAGAGTTGATGGTAGTGCGTTTAAACATATACTCATCTGCCGAACCCATACCCCCTTGGTGTCCATAGCTCCATATAGTTTCATATAATGTTGAATACGAGTCTGTTCCCAATTGATAACGCACATCCAATGTTTGATTGTTATTCCATTTTGTAGAATAGGTAGTGTAGGCATTTCCGAAGAAACGATTGGTGGATTCATCAAATAAGTTGTTTTTTAATGACCAATACGCATCATCAAAACCTGCGGTGGACCGATAGGCATTTTCTTTGTATGCATTGTTGGCGTAAGCAGAAGGAATCCCTCGTAAGTCATAAGAAGGAGGAGCCGGATACACTGTTGCCACTATACCATCGTTAGCACTGGTTGTTTTCAAAATGCGATCTTGCACATAATTGGCATTAATACCCGTTTTCCAATGATCGTTCAACTTTGTTTCCATGCTCCCCTTTGCCGTGTAACGATTCATACCGGTCGAAGGGATAATCCCTGTTTGATTCATGGTAGAAAGTGTGAACGAATAGGTGGTATTCTCTAATGCTTGGGCTATGTTAAACATATTGCTTGTGGTAAAGCCGCTACGGAAAAAGTCTTTTACATTATTATAAACATGCGGTGTTGTCCACGGATCCAATCCGGCATTAGCCCGTTGTGGTACATAATACATACCCGGGTGCATCCCATATTTATTTGTATAAGCGTTTGATGTTTCACCACCATAGCTGGCACTTTGGGGTAAAGCAGTGATAAGAGGCCCCCATGACATAGAAGAATTCGGACTGTAAACTCCTCCAGTACCTTGTGCGTAGAGATTCTGCAATTCAGGATAGCGTGCAATAACATCTACCGTGTTATTGGTTGATAAAGTAATTTGAGGCTTACCTTTGGCAAGACCTTGTCCACTTTTCGTAGTAATAATAATGACTCCGTTGGATGCTCTAATTCCATATAAAGCAGCAGCAGCTTGTCCTTTCAGTACGGTGATGCTGGCAATGTCGTTTGGATCAATGTCAGCACCTCGATTTGAATAGTCAGAACCGGTTACACTTTGTCCCGTTGAAACGTCTGCTGTTGAAGCAATAGGCATCCCATCGACAACATAAAGAGGCGTGTTGTCTCCGGTAAACGAACGGGCACCACGGATGGTAATCAGCGAAGAAGCGCCAGGCATACCACTCGAAGGAGTTACAGTAACTCCAGTCACTTTTCCATCCAAAGCACTTGAAAGGCCTGTGCTTCCAGCTTGTTGTAGGTCTTTACCTGAAACGTCTGAAGCCGCATACCCCAATGCTTTTCGGTCTTTTTTAATACCAAAAGCAGTTACAACCACTTCGTTCATCTGTTGTGCATTCGATTTCAAGATGACATGCATGCTAGGCATTGCTGCCAACTCTTGGGTTAGCATCCCAACATACGAAAACACCAACGTTTTTTCATTTGCCGGTAAATTAAGCGAAAATTTACCGTTCACGTCCGTAATTGTACCATGTGTAGTTCCTTTCACCACCACTGATGCCCCAATCACAGGCTGACCATCATCGGCTGAAGTTACTACTCCCGTCACCTTTGTTTGAGCCGAGGCCCAACTTATGCCAATCAATAGGCATAATAGAGTCATTAGTTTTCTCATAAATTTGACATTTAGTTAATTTTCACCTTCCTTCATCTCTGTTTTTTCGTAAAAACAAGGCAAAGATAGATACGATTTTCCAATAATGCAAATGTTTTCTTTCAAAATGAAATTCTTATTCCCATTTTTATCCCAAAATGACACCATACCCGCATATAAATTCTAAATTAGCTGCAAATAATAAGGTATACCATGTCATGCAAACCTCTTTTTTAGTTGATAAATCAAAATTTGATGTATGCCAACGTGTAAATTCACATCTATATGTAGAAATACACACAACAAACAACATCTTCAGAAGAAAAATACATGAGAATTTTCATACTGATTTATAGTCGCATAAATCTACTAAATCACACATAATTAGAACAATAACAATATACAAACAACATATATGGATATTAAAGGGGGGATAAAACGATTGATTTTATTTTGGCATAAAGAATTTTAGCAGGATATAAAGGTTAAATATCTTGTTTCTGTCATTTCTCCATGCAAGGATATTTCTAAAATACAAGCATAAAAAAACTTTATCCCAGAAATGCCATCAACATCATTATTGGCCATTTTAACATTAAAACGACGCTAATTGCTTTTATTTTGTGTTATTTATGCGAAATATCTACCATAATAGCTTCAATATGTAACCAAAAACTCTCTATTATCAACTAATTCTTATCCGGATTGTTTAAAATAAAACATACTGCTTTTCTATTTGGGATCACTCAATAACTTCAGAGTTTATTTTTGCTTATTGGGCAATATAAATGTTTAATCTCTTCCACTTCATGTATTTTGTATCATTGAGTGTCATTTCTTAGTGGCTTATAAATTAGACTTTTGAAGCAAACATATCCATTTATTTTCCTGCCCAAGGACCCATGGAGCTTGCAAAAAATAACTCGAAAGAGATTGTATTTTACATGTCTTGTTGCATTACTTATACCTGAAATTTCAGGATATGGTATTCGTGAACTTTGTTTCGTATGTGGATTAATATCACTTCAATGACCTTTTTCTACGGCATTAGGGATCTCGAATGCAATAAAGCAGTCAATGAAAACACATTAGTGAGAGTAATTTAAAGTTGAGATTAAATAAAGATTAAGAAAGTCTTAACGGCAGAGTGCCTTTTTATCTTGTCATTTTCGGAAACGTCTAATTTTGAGTAAATTTGCAGCGATAATTCTTCTCCTTTGGTTAATATGACTGCCATTTTTAGATATATCCACGAATTATGGAACAAGCTACGCCCCTATCACGGCGTTATCTTGTTTTTTGTTGTGATGATGTTGGCCAACTGGACATGGAAAATCCTGGTGCACGATGGCAACGACGATCCTTACGTAAAACTTTTTGGCCTGAATATTTCATGGCCTTTTATAAAGATCCAGCATGAAGTAATACGCGTTGTAGGGTTGGTATTCAATCTTTTCAACATTCCGTTTGGATTGTTACATCGCACAACATTCGTCTTCGCTAATGGAGCATCAAGTGAAATCGCGTGGGGATGCACCGCTATGAAACAAGCGTTTATCTTTGCCTGTATCATTGCATTCAGTCGTGGTTCATGGAAAAACAAGTGGTGGTTCATTTTGGCAGCCTTGCCTATATTACATGCATTCAACGTGATTCGCATCAGCGTGGTGGGTGCAGTGCTGGCCTATCATCCTCACTATTTTGAACTGGTGCACACATTTTTCTTCAAATATTCTTTCTATTTTCTCATCTTTCTTTTATGGGCGCTCAGAGAAGAATTTTTTTACATTCGCCCTTTGAAGAAACAGCAACGTTTTGAGGCTTTGTCTTCTGCCAGAAAATAAGTGCTTGCCCCAAAGTAAAGACATTAAGCCTCATGCCAGTTCTTCTTGACTTTACGAAAATAAGTATAATTCTAACAAGATCAGAAACATTTCACTGAAAATAAATATCTTTGCACTATAAACAGTCTCTCGACAAAGACGATAAACTTGTTAGGGAGCTATTTATGTCCAAATGTAAAAACAAAACGACTTCACATGATACAATTACTTCATTCAAAACATAATTATATAAAGAAAGTAGAAATTCATGGCTTTTGGGGACAGCACGATGTTGTTTGGGACAACTTGTATCCTGATGTCAATGTCCTTGTGGGAATTAATGGTAGTGGGAAGTCCACTTTATTGCGAATTATTGAAGCTATTGCCAATCCTGGTTCTTCTCAAAGAAAAACTATGGAAAAATTTGGTACTAGCTATGTGTGCATAACAAATGGAGGTGGGTTTTATGCTAAATATGAAAATAAGATTTATTCTTTGCAAACGAACAGCTTAGGCAATCTTATATCGACAATCAACACCTTTGATGTTCCAGTAAACAAAAGCAAGCTCAAACAAGATGAAAGTCCGTTGACGCTTGAGCTCCGACAACTTATCCTCCAAACAGGCACACATTCCTTTAATGATTATCGCTTATTGGCAACCACTTCAAGCAGTAAAGCGCAAGAAATTGGAGAAAGAATAAAGGCCTTTTTTGCATCCATAGATAATCTGTTTAGTAACACAGGGAAGAAAATAGAAATTGATTCGACCAACAATATTGTATTCAAGAACGATACCGGAACTATTACTCTGGAACAACTCTCATCAGGTGAAAAACAATTGTTATTGATCCTTTTCAAGGTGTTTTTAATGGATGGCGAACCTTATGTCTTATTGATGGATGAGCCTGAGATTTCTTTGCATATAAGCTGGCAACAGAATTTGATAAAAACCTTGCGTGAACTGAACCCAAACTGCCAGTTGATTATTGCCACACATTCACCCAGTATTTTTGGAAAAGGGTGGGGCGATAAGGTAACTTTTATGGAACAATTATTTCAGAGATAAAATATGGTTCCATTTAGTCTTGAAAATCATTATCAGCACTGGGCTATATATTATGCAGGGGAAGCACTCCAATTGCATTGTGACGCAAGTGTTCATGTGGAAGATTTTGATGATGCTGTTTTCTGGGAAGGGATGCTCAATCATTATACTTCATCCAAAAAGAAATTCAACTTTATCTATCATTCGCTAACTCCTTCCGAAAGTGATGCTAGAGGGGTAAATCATTGTTTAGAATATGCACCCCATTTGAGCGAACAATTTTTTATTTGTATTGACAGTGATTATCGCTATCTGATACGAGAGTCAGATATTGATCTAAATCATTTCATCTTTCAGACCTACACATATTCCATTGAAAACCACTATTGCTATTTCGACGGGTTAAATGAAGTTTGCAAAAAAGCAACTGGACTGGAGAATACCATTTTCGACTTTGAGGCATTTCTACTGTCGTATTCTCATGCTCTTTACGAAGCTCTAATATGGCATTTATACTTTGTGAAAAACGATGAGGTTAAGTTTTCAAAGGCTGACTTCACCCGAATAATATCATTGCAGCAGTGTGTTGTTGATTACGACATTTCTCATAATGCGCAAGCTGTGACCGACGAACTTAGTAAAAGATGCCTCACAAAAGTGCAACCGCTTGCAAGTCAATATCCGGGAATCAACATAGAAAATACAAAGACATATTATGAAACGTTGGGATTACATCAGGACAACGCCTATTTATATGTTCGTGGTCACAACTTGTATGATTTAGTTTGTGCTATAGGTAATGCTATTGATGAAAAGTTGTTAAGCATGGAAAAATTAAAACTCAATGGAAATAACAAAGCAATAAAGAAGTTATACAGTCAAAAAGTTTCTTTTGAAGTTGCATTATTGCAACATATTATATTCGATGTATATCCTGAGATACAGAAAATAGGACAAGATATTTTTGCTTTCTTTGAAATTAAAACAAGTGAATCCGACGAGTCTAAGCTATAATTTCTTTGAAGTTTGTTCTTGAAAATAAACAGTTTAGGAGTCCGCTTTTTTATCATACCGCAATTCCAGCATCTTCTGTATTTCCGGCAACAATTGATCAATATTGCCGGCGCCAAAGGTTGCCAAAATATCAAAGTCTGGTTTGGTTTCAAGCAATGGCAAAAGCTCTTCCTTAGAACAAAACGTCTTGTCAGGAATTGTAATCTGATCAAATATCAGTTGCGATGTCACGCCTTCAATAGGTAATTCGCGTGCTGGATAAATATCCAACAAAATCACTTCATCCAATTGCGAAAGCGCTTTGGCAAATTCTGTTGCAAAATCGCGGGTGCGTGTGTAAAGATGCGGCTGGAAAATGCCACACACCTTATGTCCGGCATACACGACTTTAATGGAAAGAATACTGGCTGTCAACTCGGTGGGGTGATGCGCATAATCATCGATAAAGATCGTCTTCTCGTTTCGAAAAAGAATGTCGAAACGACGACGAATACCCTTAAACGAAGCCATTCCTGCACGTAACTCGTCAGCGGTGACTCCCGCCAACCATGCCAAAGCCATTGCCGCAGTACCATTTTCTATGTTTATGGGAACGGGAACTCCCAATTGCACATCGGCGATCGTTTCCGACGGCGCGTGAAAATCAAATCGTATTTCACCGTTTCCAATCCGAATATTGTCGGAATAGAAATTGGCTTCTTCGCCAACTGCATACGTATATAAACGAACAGCAGGTTGCAGACATGCATGGAGCGGAATCCCTTTCTTTATCACCAGTGCACCACCGGCTTGTATAAGGGCAGTGAACTTTACAAAACTCTCACGAAAAGCTTCAGGGGTGCCGTAAATATCCAAGTGATCGGGATCTACAGCGGTAATAGCGGCCAAATAAGGTGAAAGCTGATGAAACGAGCGATCATATTCGTCGGCTTCGATAACGACAAAATCGCTTGTAAGCGATAAAATGAGATTGGTGGCGTAATTCTTTGAAATACCGCCGAGAAATGCGTTACAGTCTACATGCGATTGATGCAACAAATGCGCTGTCATGGTCGATGTGGTGGTTTTCCCGTGTGTGCCTGCAATGCAGATGCCTTTCTGCTGACGCGTGATTTCGCCCAACACGGCGGCCCGCTTCATCAACGTAAATCCATTGGTTTCAAAATAATGGCGTTCGGAATGATCGGTTGGAATGGCCGGCGTATAGACAACCAACGTAGCAATATTGTCTAAAAATGGCGAAGGAATTGCACTTACATCATCGTGATAATGGATTGCAATTCCTTCTTTTTCTAATTGTTGTGTCAACGGTGTTGAAACGCGGTCGTAGCCGGCAACAAGATTCCCTTTTGCATGAAAAAAACGCGCCAGAGCGCTCATGCCGATACCGCCGATGCCAATGAAATAATAGTGTTGGTAAGCCATGTAAAGGTTGTAAATGTTTTATTTTGGTGAAGTTTTCTCAGGCAAAATGCATTCGCCATAATAGCTGATAGATTGTCGATTGTTGCAATTGACGGTGATGGTTGCATAACCATCCAACGATATCCAAACGTTGAATTGATAATTGTCATCGGATGTTTGTGTTGAAAACCGCCATGTGTAGCCTTGCCTCTTTTTGAAATTGATCGTATCGTTTGTTCGTTTTTTTGCAAAATCAAATCCGCCTCCGCCATTATAAGGCACGGAATAAGCGCGTCCGTAATAGGGCAAGTAAACAAAAGCTGAATCATGTTTCAACCGCAACCAATAATCGGAGGTGAGTGGTATGGCCGAATGATTAAGCGGCAAGGCTTCGTTGACCATGATGTGAACATTGCGAGCGGCAATAGCATGTTCGATGCGCATTGCCTTTGCTTCCTTTTTTGTGACGCTGGTTTTTTGTTGCCCTATTGCCAAAGGAAAGAAAAGAAACAGGTTTGCCAGCAGAATGATCATTGTCTTCATACCGGAAAATTGAATGTTAGTTATTCAAGATAGTAACTTTTATATTTTCTGTATTTCAGCCATTTCCCTTGAGGATTGAGGTTAAAATGGCTGAAACAAAGGATCGTCAATTTTCGGAATTGGCTTATTTCTTATGGGTCGATTCTGCGACCAATCGGTCAATCAGTCGATTGGAATTTTCATTTACGACCATACGTTTCGGGTCGGATTCAAACCATTGCAGGGTACGTCGAATTCCTTCAGCAAACGAAATCTCGGCACGGAACGAGGGTACGAACCGTTTGATCTTTGTGTTGTCGAAAATGGCCGGATAGGCTTTGTCGCCTAATAAAGAGCCTCTCACCGCCGGGAAACCTTCCTCATCGGCAATGTCGGCAATAAAATCGGAGGTGCAATGAATGATGTTGGCTTTGCAACCGACAGTTTCTGCCAGAAGTTCGTGAATGCGATTCCAACTTAACGCTTCGTCAGAGGTAATGTGAAAAATTTCGCCAATAGTATATCCGTTGCCAATAAGCCCCACAAAAGCTTTAGCAAAATCGTCGGCATGAGTTAACGTCCACAGGGAAGTGCCATCGCCATGTATTACAATAGGCAGTCCTTTGCGAATTCGGTCGATAACGGTATATTCTGCTGAACCTCCTAATGTTGCAGGAATAATGTTTCGATAGGTGTGCGATGGGCGAACAATGGTGATGGGGAAATCATTTTCGCGATAATGTTTCACCAATAAATCTTCGCAGGCAATTTTGTTGCGAGAGTAATCCCAGAAAGGATTTTTCAGCGGCGTCGACTCCGTGATGACAGGCATCAGCAGCGGTTTTTGATAAGCCGATGCAGAGCTGATAAAGATATATTGTTTTGTTTTCCCCTGAAAAAGCCGATAGTCACGTTCCACCTCTTCGGGAGTAAAAGCGATCCAATCGACCACGCAATCCCACGTGTGATGTTTCAACACGGCTTCAGCAGCTTTTAAGTCGCGTATATCCGCTTGCAACGACGTTGCGCCTGCAAAATGATTGGTGCCACGGTTGAGATGAAAAAGCTCCATCCCATTGTCTAATGCTGCTTTCGATACGGAAGCGCTGATGTTTCCTGTACCACCGATAAAAAGGACTTTCATAAGAGATTAACTGATTAATTGAATATCTACTTATAATCGCGATACCATGTGCAATTATTTTTCCCTGCAAAGTTAGGCGTTTTCGTTGCAGGTTGTTTTTTTACAATTAAGATTCACCCCTTTTTATTTCTGAAAAGTTCTTACAACAACGGACTAAACAAACGCGCTACCGATTCTTTGATACGGGTTGAAAGTGGTCGTTGCTGCCACTGCTCCAGCGTGATTTCGGTACATTGTTTTTGGTCATCAACAAAAAGGTCGCGAAGTACGATGGCTGTTGCGTGGTCAAAGAGAAACGCATTGAGTTCAAAGTTTTGTTCGTAGCTTCTGAAATCCATGTTGGCCGATCCAACGGTGGCGAGACTGTCGTCGATGACGATGGTTTTACTGTGTAGAAAGGCATTTTGATAGAGAAAAATCTTTACACCGGCTTCCAGCGATTGGGTGATGTACGAATAGCTGCTTGATTGTGTCATCAACGTGTCGGTGCGTTCGGGCAGCATCACCCGCACATCCACGCCACTCATGGCTGCGGTTTGGAGCGCTGACATAACCACTTCTGTCGGCATAAAATAGGGAGTTTGTATATAAACATATTTTGTCGCAGTGGTAATGGCTACCACAATGCCTTGCATGATGCTCTCCCAATCGGAGTCGGGACCGCTGGTGACGATTTGCACCACGTTTTCGTTGTTATGCAAAGTGACATTGCTATAGAGCGTTTCGATGTTGAGCAGTTCGCGGCTCACAAAGTACCAATCGATGAGGAAAGCGTTGAGAAGGCCATAAATTGCCGGCCCATCTATTTGAAGAAAAGTATCACGCCAGCGGCCTAATTTATTACCGATTATATAACGATCGGCCATGTTGATACCTCCTGTAAATCCGACTTCACCATCGATGATAACGATTTTACGGTGATTGCGGTAATTGACGCGATTTTTGCGCAACGTAATTTTGAAGTGTACCGGCAAAAAGGGATAGACCTCAACACCGGCCTTGCGTAAGGTTCGTTGCAATGAGCGTTTGAAGTGAAAACTGCCCACAAAATCGAATATAAGTCGCACCTTAACGCCTTCGAGCGCCTTTTGCATCAGTAAATTAATGAACTGTTTTCCAACAACATCATTTTCGATAATGTAAAACTCGACGTGAATTTCCTGTTTGGCATTGGCAATAGAGCTAAACAAAGCGCGGAATGTCTCTTTTTCGTCGCCATATGCCGTGAGCCGATTGCCGCGAAAGGGGAAAGCGTCGCTGTTTTTCTCCAATAATCGAATCAATAACTGGTAATGTGCTGACAATGTTTTGTTTTCAAAGTCTGCTTCTTCGGCTTTTATCTTGGGAATTTCGCCCAATTGCCGGATACTTTTCTTGGAAACAATCTTTTGCCTGCGGTAATCCTGCCCGAAATAGAGGTATAACATAAACCCGATCAGCGGAAGAAAAAGCAGCACCAATATCCACGAGAGCGATTTTACAGGATTTCGATTTTCCAATAAAATCACCAATATGGTGGGTATCACGGTGAAGAAGTAGGAGCCCACCAACAACCAGCCGGATACAGTGTAGAAATGTGCCATTGCTGTGCTGCTATTAGGTTAAAGATCGGTTGTGCGGTGTGGTGACAAAAATAACGTTATTTTATGAAACTTCCGCATGAGAATAAAAAAAAGCAACAAATTGCCGCATTAAAAAATCAGTGGCTCTGTCTTATCCTGATTTTTGGCTACTTTTTCAGTACGAGACATTATTTATTTGCCATTTATTCATTGACAATGAATTTGCAAATTACCCGATTTCATTGGCACATTGGCACATTGGCACATTGGCATATTGGCATATTGGCATATTATCCAATTCTTTCTGCCTTTACCCATTCAGCGTTAACTCTTTGAACACTTCTTCCATGCTGCGCTCTTGTTGTTTTAATGTCAGGATGATGCGTCCTTCGTTCACGGCGAAACGAAACAATGCAGCACGCACATCGACAACGCTCTCCACGTGAAAAAGAGTCGGGGAGACTGTGTGAACATCGGTCACATCAGCTATTTTGCGCAAAGAATCCTCATTCACAGGGTAATCAAACTCAATAGATGTTACATAATGTTCTTTGTGAGCCGATTGTAAAAGGCTTTGCTCGGTTTCATCCGCCACGATGTGTCCCTGGTGAATGATAATGACCCGTTGGCAAAGCGCTTTCACCTCCTGCATGATGTGCGTTGAAAACAAAACGGTTTTTTCCTGTCCTATTTCGCGAATCAGTTGGCGAATTTCCTCAAGTTGATTAGGATCAAGTCCGGTAGTCGGTTCATCCAAAATCAACACGTTGGGATTGTGAATCAACGCTTGCGCCAAACCGACGCGTTGCCGATACCCTTTAGACAATTCTCCAATCCGCTTTTTATATTCGTGTGTCAAGCCCGTTCGCTCGATCATCTCGTCAACCCGTGATTTGGTTTGACGTCCAAGATGATACATGCCTGCTACAAAACGAAGATATTCTTTGACATACAAATCAGGATAAAGCGGGTTATGCTCCGGCAAATACCCAATCATCCGCCGCACGGCAACATTCATCTCGTCCACACGCTGACCGTTCACTTCCACATATCCATCGTTGGCGGCCAGAAAACCCGTTGCAATCTTCATCAACGTCGATTTTCCGGCTCCATTCGGGCCTAAGAATCCTGCGATTTCTCCTTCGTGCAGGTTGAAAGAGACATCCTCTAAAGCAGCCTGTTTGCCGTAATATTTAGTCAGGTGATGAATGGATAATGACATGATTTGCACTTTTAATTGTTGTATCTTTGCAGCATAATAAATATGGCGACAAACGCTCTATTGATCGAACAAAAGTAGCAATTATTTTGGAGATTCCCGTTGAAGACAAATCGTTATACCTCATTTGTATTCATCTGAAACAGCATTCCGTAACATAACATTTTACATGAAACTTCCCTTCATTAAAGGCATTCGGATTCCTGAAAATGCAAAAAAACTAAAACCCACACCCAAAGCCATTCGCGACCATCTATTGATTGTGCTTGGATTAGCCATTTATGCCTTTGCATGGAAAGGCTTGCTATTGCCTCATCAAATCACCGGTGGCGGCGCTACCGGCATCAGTGCTCTACTTTATTACGCTTTTGGCACGCCGATTTCCATTTCATACTTTGCCATCAACACGGCGTTATTGATTATTTCCATTCGTTCCATCGGCATCACGTTTAGCCTTCGCACCATCTTTGGCGTTGGGGTGTTAACCCTGCTGTTTACCTTTATTCCCATTGTTCCGAAAGGCACTTTTATTGGTGCAAATGAATCGTTTATGGCATGTGTTTTGGGAGGAATCCTTTCAGGAGCAGGCATTGGGCTTGTCTTTATCTCAAACGGCAGTTCTGGCGGTACCGACATCATTGTGAAGATGCTGCATAAATATCGGAACATCACCTTAGGCCGCGCCATGGTGTACTGCGATGTATTGATTATCTCTTCTTCCTATTTGATTTTTGGCAGCATCGAGAAAGTGGTATATGGTTTGGTCACAATGGCGGTCTATTCCATTACAGTCGATACCATGATCAATGGAGTTCGCCAATCGGTACAATTCTTTATTATTTCAAAAGAATATGACAAAATTGCCGATCAAATCAATACTGAAATTCATCGAGGAGTCACCATCTTGAATGGAGAAGGATGGTACTCGCACGAATCAATGAAAGTAATTATGGTCATTGCACGCAAAAGCCAGTCGGTTGCCATCTTCCGTTTAGTGAAAGCCATCGATCCCGAAGCATTCGTTTCACAAGGATCTGTCATCGGGGTTTACGGTGAAGGATTTGATGCCTTTAAGGTGAAATGAATAACTTATGTTTCAATCAAAAGAATTCAGGCAACTAACTTTCTGATGTAGCTGCAATAGCCTGTATTTATCTGATTATCCGTCGTAACAAAATCTTCCGATAAAATGGATCGTCAAAGAAATTGGCAAAATTATTGTTTGACAACTATCCAATGCTTGTATTCTTGTATTACTTCTCTTCACCGGTAAATCCCATGTAATTTAAGATAAGTTCTACGCATTTATCGACGCCAATTTTGCCGGCATTGAGCGACAGATCATAATTCCGCGCATCATTCCATTGTTTATTGGTAAATGTGTTGATGTAAAGCGCTCTCTCTTTATCGCTTTTGGCAATCATTTCTCTGGCAATTGTTTCTGAAACATTGAACAATGCTTTAACTCGCTCACAACGAAAATCAATATCTCCATGCAAGAATATACTGACACGACTCGGATATTCCCGAAGAATGTGAAACCCACAACGACCAATAATAACCGCTGAGTGTTCTTTTGCGATATGTTTTATGATCTCAGTTTCCGTATTAAACAACTCAAGGGCGGTTGGCTCCATCAATTCATGAGGCACATATATGTCAGAAGACAAAGCGCTAAACTGCAAAAAAGATTTCCATACTGACTGCAATTTTTCATCACGCGACTCAATATTCTCTTTCAATACGGAAAGTTTTGCTGCTGCTTTATTAATAATATCATTGTCAGCATAATATATATTCAGCTTCTTGGCTAATTGCTGTCCTATGTACGCACCTCCACTTCCCAATTGACGACTGATCGTAATAACGAAAGGTTTATTCTGTTCCATATTTTTATCTCCTATAGTTAAAAGTATTGCATTATCTCGTTGATTGCCTTTCTAAAATCCCATAAATATCGCAGTACAACTTATAAAATCACAAGAACATCCACTGAATATAAGCAGCTTAAAAGTTCAATTATACATCTCATAAAGGTAAGATAAAAATTTAAGAGATGTACTCGATTTGAAATAAGAATATGAGATCATTTGGTGTTAATTTATTAACCGTCAACCGGAAATGAGTAGGTAAAGGCATGTCGCTCAGGGAAGCGTTTTACTCAAATAATCGAAATGCACATTGAAACATTGACATAATGCCGTACATTTGACTATTATGAACTATAAAATCAGGCTAAAACATCTTCAAAGTTAATCAGACAAGAAAAAAGAAAGACTTTACGTAAACACGAATGGCTTACTGCTTGGGGCGACATGAAATAAACGCCACTCCCTGTAAAATTCAGATTTCCTTGAGATTTGTCGCCTATTTTTACACTGAATATACAATTAAGAACATCAAAATCAATCTCATACACCAATAATGAAGAATTCGTCGAATCACTTTTCGTGGTGTTTTTAGCGATGTGTTTCCGAATGTGAATATCGGGATTAGTTTTAACATGATAAATCAATGAGACGACGATATTATTCGCCCTTTGTAATTACCCTTTTCTTGCTTTATGGATCCTTTTTTTCTGAAGCAAAAGCTCAAAAAATAATCAAAGGAATTGTAGTGGATTCAACAAGTGGCAAACCGTTGTCATACATTTCTGTTTATCTGAAAGGGACAACCATTGGCACATTGACAAACGATGCCGGAGAATTCTCATTAAAGAATCCCTCATCGGCTCAAATTCTGATTGCCACCAGCATGGGGTATAAAAGGAAGTATGTTTTATTAGAAAACAGAAACCAGCATTATCTGAAAATTCTTCTTTCCCCTTCTTCGTATGCCATGTCGGAGGTGACAATAAGGCCCTCAAAAGAAAAATACAAGAAAAAAGGGAATCCTGCAGTCGATCTTGTTCGTAAAATTATTGAGGCAAAGGATCAACACAATCCCTACGACAAGGATTATTATCACTATGAACATTTCCAGAAAATCGCCATTGCACTGAATAATTTTGACCATAACAAAAAGAGAAAGAGTTTTTTGCTCAAAAGATTCGGTTTCTTAAATTCATTTGTGGATACGTCTCAGGTAACCGGCAAACCTATTCTTCCAATCTCAGTCAAGGAGTCGGTGGATGAATTTTATTATCAGAAGTCTCCGCGTGAAGAAAAAACCGTGCCAAAAGCGGCTCATAACACAGGTATTGAAGATCATATTCTATCGGAGGATGGCGTAAATACCTTTTTGGAAGAGGTTTTTAAACCCGTCAATATTTACGACAATGATATTAAACTGTTCATCAAACGGTTTGTCAGTCCGCTTTCGACGGGTGCGATTGGGTTCTACAAATATTTCCTGATGGATTCGGTGATGGTAGGAGGCGAACGGTGTGCCGATCTCGTCTTTGTTCCCTTTTCGTCGGAATCTACCGGATTTGTCGGGCACATGTATATTACCATTGATTCAACCCATTTTGTAAAGAAAGTCCTACTCAGCATTCCCAAAAATATCAATCTGAACTACGTAAAAAGCTTGTCCATCGAGCAGGATTTCAAACGGGCACCCGATGGAACCCGATTGTTGACATTTGATGATATGACGGTGGAGTTTTCCATCCTTTCTACTTCCGACGATTTCTACGCAAGACGAACGAACGTTTATACGCATCATTCGTTTGATGCGCCTGCGGATAAAAGCATTTTCAATGAGAATGAGAACACGATTGCGAAAGAGGATACGACGCTTAACATGCAAAGTTATTGGAAAAAGAACGGGGAGGATACCATCGGCATTAAAGAACAGTCTGTGGCGGATATGCTGAAACGGCTGCGCAACGACCCGCTTTATTACTATTCTGAAAAAGTATTCGCTGCATTCGTTACCGGATACGTTGAAACGGCTCCTCAAAAGAGTAAATTTGACATTGGCCCGATTTACACCACAATCAGTACCAACGTTGCTGAAGGAATGCGACTTCGGACAGGTGGTCTGACTACTGCCGCATTGAACGATCATTGGTTTGGTAAAGGATATGTTGCTTACGGAACAAAAGATCGTCAACTGAAATACCTTGCTCAGGTTGAATATTCTTTCGATAAAAAGAAAAAGCAGGAAAATGAGTTTCCGATTCATTCCATCCGCGCGTCCTATCAGTATGATGTCAATTGGTTGGGGCAACATTCACTATTTGCCGATAACCTGTTCCTTTCTTTGAAACGGCAGATTGACGACAAAATAACCTACCTCCGCACGTTGGAGTTGAGTTACAATCAGGAATATTATTCACACTTGTCCTATGGCGTCGATTTCAGGTTTCGCAGGGAGTATGCTTCGCAGTTTTTGCCTTTTATTGAAAATTCGACGAACAAAAACATCGACTATTATTCGTTAGGTGAAGCAAGATTTCGATTGCGTTATGCTCCGGGCGAAAAGTTCTATGAGACGCTCGCAGGTCGTTATGCCATTTCGCACGATGCTCCGATATTCTCTTTGTCGCATACTTTAGCGTTGAAAGGGATGTTAGGATCTAATTACAACTATAGTTATACGGAGTTCGGCTTTCGGAAAAAGTTCTGGTTTTCAGCGTATGGAGCCGCAAATGTCATCATCAAAGCTGGAAAAGTATGGACAAAGGATCCGTTTCCGCTTTTGATCATCCCCAACGCGAATCTTTCCTATACCATTCAGCCCGAAACGTATCCCATGATGAATGCGATGGAGTTTATCAACGATCAGTACGTTTCCTGGGATTTGAACTACAATATGAATGGTCTGATTTTAAACCATATTCCATTGCTCCGATATTTGAAATGGAGAGAGATTGTCTCGTTTCGGGGTCTTTACGGAAGTCTCGACAAAAAGAATGATCCTACGCTGAGTAACGGATTATTTGTGTTCCCCTCAGGATCGTATAAAATGGGGAAAGCGCCTTACATGGAAGCCGGTATAGGTATAGATAACATTTTCAACATCCTTCGGGTGGATTATGTTTGGAGGCTCAACTACCTGAATCATCCGCACATTGATAAAAGCGGCATCCGCATTTCCTTGGATTTCAGTTTCTGATGGTCTCTATTTAGACTGATCAAGCAATATCGCAAAAAAGAAGAGTGCGCCGTTTGTAAACGAACGCACTCTTCTTTTTTTTCTGTGTGTTTTCCTGCTTATAATTGATTGATGATCTCTTTGATAATCAATGTCATGTGAGGCTGCACGTTATTGGCTATTTGCTGCACTTCTTCATGTGTCACTTCCACAATTTTGCCCGGAACGCCCAAATCGGTAATAATGGAAATAGCAAAGCAACGCATATTCATGTGGCGGGCGACAATGATTTCAGGAACGGTGGACATGCCCACGGCATCACCGCCAATCATGCGGAAGTAGTGATACTCTGCCGGAGTTTCAAAGGTCGGGCCTTGCGTCCCGACATACACGCCTTTTTGAAGTTTAATGTGATGTTTGGAAGCAATCTCGAATGCCATACGAATCAATGCTTTGTCGTAAGCTACACTCATGTCGGGGAACCGTGGCCCCAATTCTTCATAGTTTTTCCCTCTCAAAGGATGTTCAGGGAAAAGGTTGATATGATCGTTGAGAACCATCAAATCTCCAATTTCGAAAGTTGGATTCATACCACCGGCGGCGTTTGATGCAAAAAGCGTTTCAATGCCGAAAGCGTGCATCACACGTACCGGAAAAGTAACTTTCTGCATGTCATACCCTTCATAGAAATGGAAACGGCCTTGCATTGCCATCACCTCCTTGTTTCCTAATTTGCCGAAGATCAGTTTTCCGCTATGTCCTTCAACGGTAGAAACAGGGAAATGAGGAATTTCATTGTATGGGATTTCTTCTTTATCGGTAATTTGTGTGGCTAAGTTTCCTAAGCCTGTGCCTAAGATGATTCCAACCTTTGGGCGACGGTTTGTCCTTTCTTGTAAGAACAAAGCGGTTTCTTCAATTTTTCGTAACATAACTTGAAATTTGGCGGTTAAATAATTGAGCTTGATTTTTGATAAATTCCACGTTGATCGGAAGTACATAGATCAATGGTTTGAGCTCGTCAGGCAGCATGATGTCGGTGAATAAACGGGCAGCATCTTTCTCTGTGACCACAATACGTTTGTCACCATCAAGCTTGGCAAACTCTTGTGCAATCAGTTGATAATCTTTTTCCTTAAAGGCATAATGATCGGGCAATATCATCGTGTTTATTCTGGCGGCGTGTGCGTCGAGAAATTGGTGCATGTCAACAGGCGAAGCAATACCTGTGACAACGAGCAGCGATAAGCTCTTCAACTCTTGCGACGTTAACGTTGCTGCGCCGGCTTGCTCTGGGAAAAGCGGATAAAGCGCTCCATATCCGTAAGTTGTGAAATAAAGTGTTTGATAAGGTAAAAGCGTCAACTTTTTTTGCATCAACTTATAATCGATAGGGCTTAATCCTTTGTCGCATTTAGACACGATGACAATATCGGCGCGTTTTTTGTTGCGTGCCGGTTCGCGAAGCCGTCCGTAAGGCAACAACGCATCTTCTGTGATCAGTCGATGACTGTCGATGATAAGAATATTGAGTGATGGTTGAACAAAACGATGTTGATAAGCGTCGTCTAATACGATGACATCAACCGGATGTGCTGCGTTTTGTCGGATGATCTGCTCAATGCCGCGTCTCCTATCTGCATCCACAGCGACAACCACGTTTGGAAATTTGCGTTTCATCTGAAAAGGCTCATCGCCAATAGTAGCCGCCGTGGCATGTTCATCGCCGGATTGAAACCCCTTTGTTGTCCGTTTATATCCCCGGCTGAGCATGGCTACGTGAAAATCCTTGCTAAGCAGTTGAAGTATATATTCGGTGTGTGGTGTCTTGCCGGTACCGCCCACCGTAATATTTCCAACGGCAATCACGGGTATATCAAATTCCTGTGAAGGCAAAAGATGATAGTCAAAGAGGAAGTTTCGCACATTAACCACCAACCCATAGATCAATGAGAAACAATATAATATGGGTTTGAAGATTGGAAGCAAATACTTCATGACTTCACTCTTTTATTTACGGATTAATCAACGTCACTTCTTTATCAGTTAGTAAAGATACGGCTTTTAGATGAAAAACCTTCGGAAGGTATGAATGCATCCGAAGGCTATCATTGCGCTTTCCGTGATAAAACGGATTGAATACGTGCTATTTAATTTGTAAATAATACGGCATACGGGCTTGTACTCCCTGCAAACGAATGATTTCGTGGAGTTGCTTGAAATATGGGTAAAACTCGCCCAATTGAACTTTCTGTACATGTTCTGTTACATCGGTGTTTAAGCTATCCATGAATTTCTCTACAAAACTTTTTTGTTTTGGATATACGGCAATGTTGTATTTCGTGAGGTGGGCTCGTTTTGCAATTAACGTAACGGCATCGTGCAAATTACCCAAGACATCCACTAATCCGTTTTGTTTTGCTTGTTCGCCTGTCCAAACCCGACCTTCGGCAATTTTCTTAATAGCATCAGGCGTGGTGTGTCTGCCTTGTGCCACATGATCGACAAACGTTTCATAGGTGTTGTTTACGTAGGCTTGCATGATGTCGCGCTCTTCCGGTGTAAATGGACGAGTCAGGTTTGGCATGTCGCTTCTCTTATTTGTATTGACCTCATCGAAACTGATGCCGATTTTCTTTGTCAATCCTTGCACATCGGGTATCAGACCAAACACGCCGATGGAACCGGTGATGGTGTTGGGTTGTGCTACAATGGTATCGGCATCGCACGAAATGTAATATCCGCCTGATGCGGCATAATCTCCCATCGAAACGAAGATAGGTTTCTTGGCTTTGATGAGCGAAACTTCCCTCCAGATCAATTCCGATCCTAAAGCGCTTCCACCCGGAGAGTTAACGCGAAGAATGACAGCTTTGATGTTGTCATCGGTACGAACATCAGCCAAAGCCTTCACGAGTTTTTCCGAATTAATGCCGGATGTACTGGATCCGTCGATTTCGCCTGCTGCATAAACAATGGCAATTTTATCTTTGGAAAATGAAGTGTTGTCCTCTGCATCTTTCATGGCGCTCAATTTTACAAAAGGAATGGACGCCGAGGCTTCGATGCCTGCTTTCTTTTTCAATAAGGTTTGAATGCCGTCGTCATAAAGCAATGAATCGACTAAATGATCGGCAGCATCTTGCTTTGCAGGCTGAAATGTCATGTCTCTGTCGGCATACGCGTTGAGGCTGTCAATAGGGATGTGACGCGAAGCGGAAACATCTTGCAATAAGGTTTGCCAGATGGAACCCATGAAAGAGGTCACCTGCAAACGGTTTGCATCGCTCATTTTGGTGACCATAAACGGCTCTACTGCCGATTTGAAAGTACCAACACGAACTACTTGTACATTGACACCCAACTTATCGAGTGCGCCTTTGTAGAAAGTGGTTTGAGCTGATAGCCCCTGCCAATTGAGCATCCCTGCCGGATTAAGATAGACTTTGTCGGCTGCACTGGCTATGTAATAAGCGCCTTGCGTGTAAACATTGCCGTATGCATAAACAAATTTACCTGATTTTTTGAAATCGATCAGTGCTTCCCGAATCTCACGCAACGTGGCTGGTGCAGCTACTAAAGCGCCTGCTTTGATATAAATACCTTTGATGTTGTCGTTGGTCTTGGCTTTATGAATGGCTGTTAAGATGTCATTCAGCCCCATAGAGACGTTTTGATCCGTGTAAGCGCCTAATAAAGTATTGAAGGGATTGTCTTCGGCGCGTTCAACCACTTCGCCGCTTAGCGATAACTGGAAGATACTGTTCGGCTTAATAGATGTCTGACTCTCTGATGCTGAAGAGATAACGCTAACAACACCCACAGCAACCAAAAACAGAACCAAAGAAGCTATGATAATTGCAACAAAGGTTGCTAACACCATTTTGAAGAAGCTTTTCATACGATTGTTTTTATTTTTTGTATTAAGGAAGTATGGAACTCGCAACAATCATAGCTTTAGATAACCCTGATTAAATGCTCGTTTCATAAAGGTACATTTATAGTTAGAATATGTGATAAAAAATCCATGTATTTCGAGCCGCTCTTTCTTGTACATAAAGAGGTTAAGTGCCAAAACACAGAAAGATTGGGCAAATATAATTATAATAGTTCAAACTTCTCTTATTTTTTGTTATGTATTTTCCTCTTTCGTTGTGGATATAAGATAATTATCACAATATTAAAACAATAGCACAATGACCTTTTTTACATAACTGCGTTGATTGTAAGAATGAATCCCCCCATATTTTTTTCAGTTTGATGGTTACACCTACAACAGGAAATGGCTTATTCCGTGACTTATTTTTATGCAATTGGAATAGATCTGACGTTGAAGTTAAATGAAGTGCTGAAGTGAAGGATATTGATGTCTGGGCAAGCTCAAATGATATGCTCTCCTCCCAGCGGATTTGCACTTCGAAATCAGAACAGAATATCAAGATTTAAAATCCGAAATACTAAAATCCATTCAATGAACCGTTTACAATTTGGCAATAGCATTGGCAAATTATCCGATTCCCGATTGCAGTTCCCAATTCCCTAAATCCCCAAAATCCCCAAAATGAGGAATTGGAGGAAAATGGAGAAGTTAATCGGCATTCGTATTGCCTCTTCTCGTCTTATTGCCATAAGACGCCAAATTTGGACATCAGGATGTATCATCCAAAGTACTAACATCAAACTCTCTTTACCGGCATTACCCACTTGCCTCCTACGTAAAAAATCGCCGAACGATACCGATATTCATGTGCTGCATTAGCCATATTGAACGTACCGGTAAAAATATCAATCCAATCTACAACCTTGTGAAATTTGACACATAGAAGCATAAAATGCAGAATCACTTCACATTTTTGACTTTATAAAACACAGTATTTTCAATAAGACTCTTTGATATTTTTCTCCATCTACCATTTGAAAATTCTTCATTACTTATAGGATATAAAGAGTCTCCTTCAAATTTGAACTTCAATTTATAAAAAGTTATTTTTCCCCCATCTTCATTGTGGGAATCATCTTTCTCAATTAAAGTAACAATTCTCCCCGTAATACTATAAGAGCCTTTGAAAGTATAATTTAATTCACAGCTATAATCTTCAAGTTTGTAATTGCTGTTAAACTTTATAGTATCAAAGCAAGAATTTGCCACCTTATAAATCCATTTAGAACCTGATAAAGATTGTCCACTCACAGCTATAAATGTAGTGAATATTACTAAGCTTATAATGAATTTCATACGTTTATGGTATTTTTTAACACCAAGGATGTAAGGAACTTGCCAACATAATCATTTTCTTGAGTGTAAGCGATTTTATAGCTCCTTTCATGCGTTTATTGTTTTATACAAAGGTTATATACATCTTTTGGAGAATCCTGCGCCTGGTCATCATTTGTTTTTTGTGAATCGATGCCACATGCTGTTTTTTAGCAATAAACAGGTTGGTTTAGCACACCATCTGTTTTACTTGTCCGAAGGGTAATTGTGATTTTGAGGTTATCCGCTAATTTTGATATTAAGTGCTGATTTATATTACATAGATGGCTTCTGCTTCAGCTCCTTTCATTCCGTCTGTCAACGGTTGGGCATTGCCGTTTTTCCAATATTTTGCCACGAAAATATTGTTATTGTTAAGCTCATATCCGGCTACATACACATCATTGTTTATGACAAAGACAGCATTTGTGGCAGCATCATTTTGTCCATTAGTGAGGATGGTTGCAACACCGTTTTTCCAATATTTTGCCACGCTTATTCCGGTATTCTCTTCACCAATGACATAAACGTCTTGTCCTGCTACGGCAATTTCTTCGGTATATTCATCTTTTGTTCCGTCAGAAAGTTTGACGGCATTGCCGTTTTTCCAATACTTGGCTACACTAAAGCCATAGTCACTGTCAAATTCATATCCGGCAACAAAAATATTATTATTGTTGTCTATTGCCATAGCTTGTGCAAAAGCCGCATTCACTCCGTTGGTTAAATCAACTTCAACGCCATTTTTCCAATATTTGGCAATTGGATGTTGTATGCTGTTTTCATATCCTATGGCATACACATCATTGCCGGAGACATACATCGAATTGGCGGCGGCAAAATATGACCCGTTTGTTAAAAAGGTAACGGTGCTGTTTTTTATGGATAATGCCTTAGTTTGATAAAATCCGGCAACATATACGTCATTTCCTGTGATCAAAAACTTTTTGGGTGAGAGATCATTTGTTTTGTTTAATAATGTGGTTGCAACACCGTTCTTCCAGTATTTTATATCATTACCGTCATATCCTGCCACATAAATTCCGGTGCTGTCAACCAAAATGGCATTGGCACTGGCAAATTGGGTGCCATCCGTTAATGATGTGGCAACGCCATTTTTCCAATATTTTGCTACCCCATTTTCAAACCCTGCAACATATACAGTGTACATATAAGTGAATGAAGGCCCGGTTGCTGTGCCTCCCGACGTTGTTACGTTTACTGGCAAAGCGCCTTCTTTCAATGCCGGAACCATTACGGTGAGTGTTGTGGAGGTGCTTCTTAGTACCCTTGATGGTACTCCGTTGATGGTTACCTGATTTTCAGATGGTATATCACTAAAATTGGTGCCCGTTATGGTGAGCTGAGAGTTGAATCCGCCTGTTGTCGGACTGATAGATGAAACAGTTGGCGGAAAAATCTTGCTGGTTTCTTTGCTGCACGACGCAAGCGTTATGATCATTAGACAAGTAATAAGAATGTTTTTCATGTGCTTATATTATTTTTTAATTCAACTTTCATAAGTTCACATTAAGAGGCCTCCGCCTCTAACCCTGACAGCCATTTTATTCCCGTTAATGGACTGGGTGTTCCACTTACCACAAAAAGGATGCAAATGGAACAATCCGATTTATCGGATAAGATCAAGACTCCACACTGGCGCAGGTCTGTGACGTGTCCCAATATCAATCAGCAAGAAAATCCGTTTCATAATATTATTATGTTTTGGCACATATTACAAATTTGCGCAAGCCTGGCCTATCAATCAACGAATGGCGTTATTTGTATCTGCTTCGCAAGCCCATAGGCAGTCGGCAAATCGCTTTCGCTTTCGACAAGCGTGCGACCGAGAACGAGTACCGAGTTGTTCGGCGAAGAAATCTGTTTCATTCCCTGTGGTACGGCTCCTTTCCATCCGGGGCCGGTGATGAGATAATCGCCCGCTTGCGTACCCGTAGTGCGTTTACCGATGTAGGCAAAATTAGTGTTCTTCGACGGATCAGTGAATTGTACGCTGTAGTAGCGGCCGGCCATATCCGGCACATGTAATATTTGCGCCCCTTTACTGAGGTTTAACCAGCCAGCCGTAGCGAGCGTGTCGTGGTTCACACCGGTAGTCCACAATTTTGAAGCCGAAGCGGGTGTGTGGAGTGGATCTGCAAAAAATGCCTGGGGCTCAGTATAGAGCGTATTGATCGGGATGGGCCCGTCGCCTCCTCCTTTAACGAGGATTGCTCTTTTGTAAATATACAAAATGATGAGCGGCCAAAAGTGGATGATAAGGAACCATGCCACGATACAAACCCCACCGAATATAAGTAAATGCTCGTTTCTCATATACATCATTGTTTTAATTTTATTTCGACAATTGGTGGCACCATATACTTGCCGTCGAGAATGACCTTTCCGGGCATATACACACGTAACCAGATATTAAAATTACGGGTAGGCGCGGGCAACCAGTTGGATGCATGACCTGCCGGAGATGCGTTTTGGATGTATATGTCGATGGAGCCGTCAGCATTAGGCACAAGACCGGAGCGATCGCTCACGCTGTACCGATTTATTGGATTCGTCACGAAGCGATTCTTTGCATCAGCCATAGTCAGCGACCAGAATGCATCGTTGGGCGGAAGACTGTCTGGCGGGAAATGCAAGATGTAGTCGTGCTCTCCGGAGAGCGTATGACCCGCGCCGTCCACGTGTGCCCACCAATACATTGCCTCCTCCGGAACGTTTACCGGACCGGGGAATATTTGAGAGCACGCGGCTCTGAAAAACATGCCATTGCCGGGCACGCCACACCCATAAATAGTAATCCATCCGTTAACCTTCGTGGCCTTGAACCTGGCTAAAATTTCGACCGTGACAACCGCCAGCCCAAAGCCAATTAAGAAGCCCTGCACCAAGGCATTACGCAAAGTCAGTGAATCGGCAAAGAGTAAGTGTCTGATGATAACATAGCCACATATCAAGCCGATAAATGTTATGAAAATTGTATATGTTTTTTTGCTCATAGTATTTGATTTTATTTTAGCTAACTCATAATATGTAACAATACGAATCTCATCATGTTTGAGGTAATTTCTCTTTGGCTGCATGTGCTTTAACGACCCAGGCTA
>DAIDKM010000038.1 GCA_027450045.1 Paludibacter sp.
TCTGAATATCCAACCTTGTTCCCTAATACACCAGGATCTCTCCCAACAGGGTCAAATGTGGCCGAGGTTGCTAAGAATTTCAAAATGCCACAAGTATGGCGCTCCGACCTGGGTGTTGATTTGAAATTACCGTCTCAAACACAAGTAACCGTAGAAGGGTTATATTCGAAAGACATCAATGCGATTCTTCAGCAAAACGTCAACCTACCGGATGCACAATCACAGTTTGCCGGGCCGGATCCACGTCAACGTTGGACATCTAACAAGATAGTAAGCACCATAGGTTCTGCCATGATTTTGAGCAATACGAATTTAGGCTATTCATACTCATTATCTACACAGATTAAAAAGACTTTTGACTTTGGTTTGTCTGCCATGATTGCTTATACTTATTCAGTTGCAAAAGATGCAACCCCAAATCCAGGATCAACCGCTGCATCTGCTTGGCAAAATAACGTAGCTGTCAATAGTTTGAATAACCCTGGTTTAAGCTATTCGAGTTTTTCAGTACCTCATCGCTTGGTAGGTTCACTTTCGTACCGTGTAGCTTATGCAAAACATTTTGCTACAACCGTATCAGTTTTTTATCAGGGAGCTTCTCAAGGACGTATGCATTTTACCTACTCTAATGACATGAACGGTGATGGTAACTATTCTGACTTGATTTATATTCCCAAAACGCAAAACGAATTGACCTTCGTGGACTACAAAAATAGTTCCGGTGCAGTAGTCATGACAGCAGCCCAACAAGCAGCAGCATTTTGGAGCTATGTACAAAGTGATCCATATTTGAAGAAACATGAAGGTCAATATTCACAACGTTATGGGTACGTTTTGCCATGGATCAACCGTTTCGATGTTAAGGTGTTAGAAGATATATTTACCAATTTCGGCGGTAAACATAAATACACGTTGCAAGTATCGTTTGACCTCCTGAACGCAGGTAACTTATTGAATTCTCATTGGGGAACCTATAAGACCATCGGGTTAGGCAGTTACGACAATATACGTCCGTTGACCTACAAAGGAATCATATCCTCTTCAAATCCAACACCAACTTATACATTAAATGCAACCAGTCTGGATAATTTCAATCAAAACAATCATTTTGTTGATAATCCATCCACAGGGAGCACATGGGGCGCATTGTTAGGATTTCGTTTTATTTTCTAATAATCTAAAATCTCTTCCCAAAAAGGCTTCTCTTTCCCAAGAGTGGCCTTTTTTTGATGAGTAAAGTGTATAGAAAGGCAAGTCCCACAAAAAAGACTCCTTCACAAGGCTAATTGGGCTGCTTCTGCTTTATCTTTGTAAACAAAGAAAATTGAACGTCTTAGTTCAATTTCAACCAAACTCACAACACAAAAAAAAATCTGATGAACAAAGTAATATTGATAACCGGCGCTTCATCCGGCATCGGGAAAGAGACGGCAAAATTATTCGTGAAACAAGGATTTGCGGTTTATGGTGCGGCACGTAGGATAGAACGCATGGAGGACCTCAAAGCATTGGGGGTTTATTTGTTAGCCATGGATGTAACCGACGAAGCATCGATGGTGGCGGGCATTCACGAATTGTTAGATAAAGAAAATCGCATTGATGTATTGGTGAACAATGCGGGATATGGATCATTCGGAGCAGTGGAAGACGTTCCACTTTCGGAAGCCAGATATCAATTTGAAGTGAACCTTTTTGGAATGGCACGACTAACACAATTGATACTACCCACGATGCGCAAGCAACAAAGTGGCCGCATCATAAATGTCTCGTCCATTGCAGGGAAAATCGGCGAACCACACGGAGCGTGGTATCACGCTACCAAATTTGCCGTTGAAGGATGGAGCGACAGCCTTCGTATGGAATTGAAACAATTTGGCATTGACGTAGTGATCATTGAACCTGGCGCCATCAAGACAGAATGGAACACGATTGCCCGCGAGAATCTGATTAAAACATCGGGAAACAGTGCTTACAAAGAGCTGGCAATGAAACATGTGGAGTTGCTGAAAAAAATGGATGGAAAAATGGGAGGAGAGCCTATTGTCATTGCTAAAGCTATTGAGAAAGCAGCTCTTGCCCGTAAACCAAAGACACGCTATGCCGCAGGTGCAGGCGCCCCATTAATAATATGGGTAAGAAAATATGTATCCGATCGTCTTTTTGATAAGATTATGATGAGTCAGATCAGGTAGTCCGTAGTCAATAAGAACTTATAAATTATTCAGTTATGGTAGAAGAAATCAATTGACAAAAGGAATTGATGAACTGAGAGATTGCAGATTTCATTCGCTTTTTGGCCAATTGGCATATTTTCAAATCGTCACATTATCACATTCCTTCAATCTACACGCCTTCAACCTAAACTCCTGTCGAATTTAATATACCATCATTTAAAACTTACCACTATGAAAACTGAAAAAGAAGCATCCGCAATGAATGAAGATTTCAACTTTGATGAGAACATTGCAAACGAGCCTGAATTTAGTGCACAAGCTGAGAATGAAGATGAGAAATCTATTGATTGGACTAATTTTGAAAAAACAACGGGAAACGAAATCGAGCCTTCCACTTCTGAAGATTTGTCTCGCTTAGGCGATGAGAGCCCCGGCTAATAACCCAAGATCACTTGACACTTTAATAGGCAAATAAACTCCGCTGATTATTCCGTAAATTTAACAGATGCTTTTTACAATTGTCTTAGGAGGCATTTATCTTTGTCATGGAAATAATATGTCTCACAATAAAAAATTCAATGTATGAAAACGAACAAGATTTTGTTAACTGCACTAATCATAGCAGCAAGCGCACTTCTTGCAAACCCTCTTTTATCGCGTGATTTCCCAAAAGCTCAAAAAGAAAACATCAAGAAAGAGATAGCGCTTGCAAAGAAACTGGCACGGGATTCTGTACGAATGGCTGCATTTGACAAGGCAAAAACGGCGCTTACGGACAAAGACTGGATTCTGGAGGCAACGCAAGTGTACAGTAAATGGGGACGCGTTTTCCAAGTAAATGACAACACCAACTTCATTATGCTCGAAAAAGACAAAGCCTATTTACAATTGGCTTTCAACGGGTTCAGCAGCGGGCCAAATGGAATTGGCGGAATCACATTAAAAGGCTATCCTACCAAAATTTCGATCAAGGCCGATAAACAGGGCAACATTACCTACAATATGAATGTTTTTGGTAACGGGCTTAATGCAGATATCACCATCTGGTTAGGCTATGGCGATGATCATGCCGAAGCTATGGTAAACGCAACCTTTAATAGCGGACAAGTAAGTTTCTCGGGGCGATTAGTGCCATTGGCCGATTCTAATTATTATCGCAGCGGCATGGACTTCTAAATACAAACCATTGTACACCGAACAAAAGCTGCCTTTCATAGTAAAATATGGATAGCAGCTTTTTTTGTTTGTACCTGAATCACGCATAAGAAAATGGCAAAATGCAGTTACCATTTGTGAGATGACTATTCTTGTTGTACACGCACCTATCCTGTTTTTAAAGTATTTCAAGTTGTCAACATTTCGATTCATGGTAAGTTTTTGTTTCGAGTGCAAGCCACACTTCACATAGTTGAATTGACAACACTTCTGTTTTATTAGAGAGGTTTATAGCAAACTCATTTCCCAAAAAGACAAGAAATCTACTCTTTTTAAAATAAATCCGTTTCAAAAACGTCTTCCTGAAAAGAAGCATTAGGTCATTAATTGGATGGCGAAAAGAAAAGACTTGTTGAGCATATTAAAGCCTCCACACGTTGTAGTCCAACTCTTAATCAACCATCATAAAACAGGCCAATTTATATGTTGTTCAACATAAAAAAATCACTTTGTTTTTCCAGTCAAAGAGTTGTTATGCTTTATAAATTGAAGAATAGCAAACAGCATATCATTAATAAACAATGCATTAAGTGCAAATAAATTCGATATATAATTTTTCATAAAGCTATTGATTTCAGATATGTAATAGTTGTATCTTTGTAACCATTATGAAAGACAATAATTTCTATCATCATGACTGAAATCAAACAAACCACCATTGAAACAGTCGTGGATAACCTAATGTATCTCCAGCCTCTGCTTTCAAAGAGTTTTTCAAAACAGATGCGCACAAAAACAAACCTTAATCCAGGATCTCTTTTCATTATGGGTGTTTTGAGTGTACATAAAACATTATCCATGTCTGATATCGGACGAAAATTGTCGATGCCAAAGCCTCACGTGACAGTTCTAATCGACAAATTAATTGAAGAAGAAATGGTAGAACGTATTGCGGATCTCTCGGACCGTCGCATCGTCAATATTCACATCACAGAAAAAGGTATTACCCAATTTCAAAACATCAAACAAGAAATAAGCGAAGAAATGAGGCAACAATTGCAGCAACTCACTAAAGAACAACTCACCACGTTGGTAACTGCCACGCAACAAGTGAGAGAGTTATTAATTATTAGTTTTGGGAAGCCATCGGGATGTCCAAATACAAAAAATCAAGCATCCTAAAAATAGGCTCTGTCATGGAGGCAAATAAACACCTGTTATTGAGACACAAAGAAAGATTTATAAAATATCACAGCAAAAAGAAATCACTGTATGAAACAAGTATGTAAATTACTTACATCCAAGATTATGAGAATAGTTGACATGCGAGTTCCATACGACCTTTAAAAACAAATTATTCACGTATGAAAATCAAGAAAATCACCAAACAAAACCTGAGAGTTTATCTTCCGGTTTCCATCATCATCTTATTAGTATTCGTTGCGGGAGTGTTTTGGTATGAAGATTATGCCCACTACATACAAACCGATGATGCCTACGTTGACTCCAACAATGTCTCCATCACACCCAAGATCGTTGAACGCATTGATCAACTCTATGTGCATGAAGGCGATTCTGTAAAACAAGGTGAATTGTTAGTGACGTTAGACAGCACCGATCTTATAGCACAACGACAACAAGTCTTTTCTTCCATTATTCAGGCAAAAGCAGCAGAAGCACAGTCACAAGCTAATTATCAATTAAATACCGATAATAGTAAGGTGGCCTATATCAATTGGCAACGAGCTGTAGAAGACTTTAACCGAGCAAAAACTCAATTTGCAGGAGGAGTAATTCCTAAAGAACAATACGATCATTTCAAAAAAGCCGAAGAAGCCGCTAAAGCACAAGTAGATGCTTCTCAAGCTATGATTCAAGTATCCAAAACGCAAATTAATAGTGCTATAGCTGCCATTGCAACTTCAAAAACACAATTAGGGGTGATTAATACGCAACTTGCCAATACAAAATTATATGCACCCTGCGATGGAATTATTTCCAAACGTTGGCAACTTCCGGGCGATCTTGCTCAAATGGGGCAAGCTGTTTTCACGCTCAACAACACCAAAAAATTCTGGATTTTAGTCAATTTGGAAGAGACTAAAATGGATAATCTGTCTATTGGTCAAAAATCAATATTTACACTTGATACCTACCCTGGAGTTACCTTTACGGGAAAGATTTTCTACATCGGTACCAGCACTGCATCGCAGTTTTCACTCATTCCGCCCAACAACGCATCGGGCAACTTTACTAAGGTAACACAACGTGTTCCGGTAAAAATATCCATTGATGGGACTGAGGATGGCAAAAATCTCAATCAATATGTATTACGTACAGGTATGTCGGCAGTAGTTAAAATTGTGAGAAAATAATGCGAAAACTATCAGCCACACATAAAATACGGCGTACACTTCGACCGCGAGATTCGGCCTATCACCCACAAAACCCTAATTACAAATGGTTTGTGCTTGGAAACGTTATGCTTGGAACATTTATGGCTGTTCTCGATGCAACGATTGTTAACGTAGGGCTTCCAAAAATCATGGCCTCGTTTGGCGTAGGACTTTCTACCATCGAATGGGTCATCACGGGATACATGTTGGCAATGGCGGCTATGCTCCCCACTTCAGGGTGGTTAGCCGACCGATTTGGATACAAGCGTGTTTACTTTTGGGGGTTGTTTCTTTTTACATTCGGCTCGATGTTGTGCGGTATTTCAAGCAATGAAACCATGCTTATCTCCTCACGCGTTATTCAAGGGTTAGGAGGCGGCATGGTACAACCGTTAGGAATGGCCATAATCTTGCGCGAATTTCCTGTTAAACAGCGTGGTGTGGCTCTTGGATTTTGGGCAATCTCAGCAGCAGCATCTGTTTCTTTCGGACCTCTCATTGGAGGATATTTAGTCGATAATTTCAGTTGGCAGTTGATCTTTGATGTCAACATACCTGTAGGTATCATTGCTTTGGCATTGACCATCATCATTCAACGCGAATTTATAAACAAAGCGGTAAGAAAGTTTGATCTCACAGGATTTATTTCGGTCATTATCTTTCTCCCTGTCTTGCTCTACGCGCTCTCGGAAGGAAATGCAAGTACAAATGCAGAAGGTTGGACAGCACCCTATATTTTAGCTTGTTTTGCCATTTCGGCTATTGCGTTTGTGGTGTTTATCACGCGGGAATTAACCACAGACTATCCCCTACTCGATTTGAGACTGTTAGTAGATCGTAATTTCGGGTTGGCCAATGTTGTTATTTTCATTTTTAGCATAGGCATGTTCGGCAGCACCTTTTTATTGCCGCTATATCTGCAAAATGCGATGAGTTACACGGCATTACAATCAGGAGCCGTATTTTTGCCTGTAGGAATCATTCAAGGATTGATGTCGCCTATTGCGGGATTAATATCCGACAAATCAAATCCAAAAATACCTATTATTTTGGGGATTATACTTTTAGCAATAAGTCTTTATATTAACTCCGATCTTTCATTCCTGACTGAGCGCCCTTATGTGATGTCTTCTCTTTACTTACGAGGATTTGCTATGGGTATTATGTTTACGCCATTGAATCAAATTTCGTTATTGACTATTCCGCACGATAAAATGGCACAAGCATCGAGTATTACCAATACTATTCGTCAAATTGGGGGTAGTATCGGTGTAGCGCTTCTGACAACTGTATTAACAGCGAGGATTAGTTTCCATTCGCAAGTTTATGGAGAATCTGTTCTACCGAGATCGCAGGAATTCAGTAACGTAATTCATCATATAACCTTCTTCGTTCAACAACATGTAGGAAGTTCCTTACCAACAGCTATTCAACAGGCAAAATATTTGCTATTATCGAACATTAGTAACCAAGCGTTTATACAAGGTATTAATGATGATTTTTTGCTTGCCGCCATCATAACGGTGTTAGGTGTTTTGCCGGTAATCTCAATGAAGACAAAGAAAAAGAACGCCCCAGGTCAATTTAAAACTCAAAAACAATGAAACGGATATATTTTAGTAACACACATGCGGCTGAAGACAGGCGTATTCGAGTTCAATCCAATCTGAATCAAAAAAAACATTTTCGGTTGAAACTACCTTATATAGCCACTTTTTTAATGGGGTTAGCAATAACTTCAACTATGACAGCGCAATCTACTGCGAACACCACTCCATCGGACTCTTTAGCGCTTCCGACTGTTTTGAAACAGGTGCTGGCAAATTATCCAACCCTTCAAGAGGCTCAGCAAGCCATTATTGCAGCTAACGCAAGGGTGGGATTATCAAAATCTGCTTATTATCCGACTATTTCGCTTTCATCTTCTTATTCTCACATTGGCCCTGTTTCATCCATCGCTTTCCCGGGATTGGGGACGTTTAATATGTTTCCTGCTGACAATTATTCGGCTGCCATCAATTACGATCAAACGATATATGACTTTGGAAAAACCGCTAAAAATGTTGCGTATGCAAATCAAAACAGCGAATTAGCAAAACTCACTGAAAGTCAAATCAAGCAACAATTGTCTTGGATAGTCGTTGGTAACTTTTTTACGTTAGACTACTTGCAACAAGCCATTCGTATCAAAGATGACGAATTGAAGAATTTGTATGACCACTTGCGCTTTGTGGAAAAGAAAGCGGCCACGGGATCGGCCACCGATTACGAAATACTGACTACCAAAGTGCGTATCTCTTCTATCGAAAACCAGAAAACCGATTTAGAAACCTCACTCAAGATTGCCCAAAGCCAGCTCAACGCGTTGCTTGGCAAACCGCAAACCACAATGGTTGCCGTTCAGAATAATCTGACAGCACCCTATACATTCGTTTCAAATGATTCACTCATTTCTGTGGCGTTGAAACAACGTGAAGAAGTAAAAATTGCCAATCAAAAAGGATTGTTAGCCCAAATGCGCTTGAACAATGTGAACGCAGCAAACAATCCGTCAGTTGATTTCTTTGCCAATGGAGGTTTCAAGAATGGTTATTTTCCCGTTTTAAGTACGCCAAAAGCCAACTACGTGGTGGGTGTAAGTCTTACAGTACCTCTTTTTGATGCAACACGAACTAAATACAATCGCATCGCCGCCAAATCGGAAATTCAAAGTGCAGCTCAAGACAAAGATTTAACCCAACGGAATGTGGTGAATGACGTGATTCAAAGTTATGAAAACGTGGATGCCTCACAACAAAAAGTAAAGCAAGCCACCCTTCAAGTTACACAAGCCGAAAAAGCGTATCAATTGGCTGAAACAAGTTTTGAGAGTGGCAGCATCACCAACCTTGATTTGTTGGACAGCGCCGTAGCATTAGCAGAAAGTCGCTTGTCATTAGTAAAAACACAAATTGACTACACTGTTAGTTTGTATAAATTGAAAATTGCACTTGGAGAAACTATTTATTAAAAGGCGCGAGCACCAATGCTAAAAAAATACTGAATACTTGATAATAGATGACTTCGGCATCCCCGTCGACTAATTTTCCAATTAGCCAACGGGGATGTTTTTTTCAAATGAGTACATAAGCACTCATCTCATTAGCAAATTTCGACTGCCATAATAGCTACCAAATTGAAATTCTTCATAAAACGGAACCGATTATTATCTGAGAGATTTCATATCGAAAAACTATTAAACAAAAGAATAGTAGTATATTGCATTGATTACAACATATTGTTTCAGCCTTTTTAACTTCTAAAAAAGAGCATCACTTCAAAACAATTGGTACATTTGTCGCCCATATAGAATTTGAAAATACCTCAAGGTAAATAGTGTAATACGTTTGAAATTCTCACTATCTAATGGAATAATCAAGTCGGAAGGCAATGCCTCAATCGAAAACAAAGTGACTTAAGCAATTGCTTTTTCTATTTTACATGGCTTATCTCAATTTGTTGATGAGTATTATATGCTTTTCTCTTCATGATTTTTTCAGGGTAGAGTATACTCGTTTTCAAACAGCTTTTTCTTTTCTGGCATTAATCTATATGGAAAACCAAGAAACATTCTATCAATCACTCTTTGAAAAATAGTTTACTATGGCAAGAAATAAAGGAGCTGTGATAGTCAACATCGAACGATGTAAAGGCTGTCATTTGTGTGAAGAAGCATGCCCATCGAACGTTCTGGAAATGAACCAGCAAACCAATGCAATGGGCTACCACTATTCATACATGGCTAATGTCGAGGCATGTACCGGATGTGCATCATGCGCTTATGTGTGTCCTGATGCGTGTATTACTGTTTATCGAGTAAAAAGTTAAGATCAACATGGAAGAAGTAAAATTGATGAAAGGGAACGAAGCCATTGCAGAGGCAGCTATTCGCTGTGGCTGCGACGGATATTTCGGATACCCCATTACACCCCAATCGGAAGTTTTAGAAACTTTAATGGTTCTTGAGCCATGGAAAAAGACCGGCATGGTGGTACTACAGGCCGAAAGTGAGACAGCCTCCATCAACATGGTGTATGGTGGCGCTGGATGTGGAAAACGCGTTATGACATCGTCATCAAGTCCCGGTATCAGCTTGATGCAAGAAGGTCTTTCCTATATTGCCGGAGCCGAATTACCTTGTGTCGTTGTCAACGTCACTCGTGGAGGTCCCGGATTGGGTACGATTCAGCCCAGTCAATCCGACTATTTTCAAACTGTGAAAGGAGGCGGACATGGCGATTATAAACTAATAACGTTGGCTCCGGCATCCGTTCAGGAAATGGCAGACCATCTATGTTTGGCATTCGATTTGGCATTTAAATATCGTAATCCGGTAATGGTTTTGTCAGACGGATTAATCGGACAAATGATGGAAAAAGTGCAGCTTCCCGATTATCAACCAAGACTGACCAATGAACAAATTCGTGAAAAATATCCTTGGGCAACGCTTGGGAAAAAAGGGCGCGACAAACAAAACGTTATCACCTCGTTAGAGTTGGTCTCCGAAGAAATGGAGAAGGTAAATAACCGTCTCCAGCAAAAATACAGAGAGGTAGAAGCCAACGAGGTACGTTATGAAACTTTTTTATGTGATGATGCTGATTATTTGTTAGTTGCTTTTGGATCATCCGCACGTATCTGCCAAAAATCAGTGGAATTGTTGCGGGAAGAAGGCATTAAAGTAGGTTTGTTTCGACCTATAACACTCTATCCCTATCCTGTTTCGCAAATACATGAATACGCCAAACAAGTTAAAGGAATGTTATCTGTCGAGATGAATGCCGGCCAAATGGTGGAAGATGTGCGTTTGGCAGTGAATGGATTGGTTCCAGTTGAGTTTTATGGACGCTATGGAGGCATGATTCCAACGCCTGAAGAAATTGTCAAGGCATTGAAAGAAAAATTAATGGCATAGCAAGATTGGAAACCGCTGACCTCAAAAAAGATCAGAACGAGCCACTTACTGATGCAAAATTTCATAATTATGACACTACAAGAAATAATACAACCTGAAAATAAGGTGTACGGCAAAACACCTCTCTTGACTGATACCCCTATGCACTATTGCCCCGGATGCAGTCATGGTGTCGTGCATAAGTTAATTGCCGAAGTAATTGAAGAAATGGGTATTCAAGATATCACTATTGGCATAGCTCCTGTTGGGTGTGCCGTGTTTGCTTACAATTACATTGATATCGATTGGCAGGAAGCAGCTCATGGCCGTGCGCCCGCGCTTGCCACAGCTGTGAATCGTTTGTTGCCAGAAAGTTGTGTTTTCACCTATCAGGGAGATGGTGACCTAGCGGCCATTGGCACTGCTGAAACCATCCATGCCTGTAATCGTGGCGAAAATATCGCGATATTCTTTATAAACAATGGAATATATGGCATGACAGGTGGCCAAATGGCCCCTACAACTATCGAAGGAATGGTTACATCAACATCACCTGAAGGTCGTGATGTGATGTTAGAAGGATATCCCCTGAAAATATCCAACTTACTAACGATTTTGGATGGGACCTGCTATGTAACTCGTCAAGCAGTTCACACTCCGGCCACCGTGGTAAGAGCAAAAAAAGCAATCCGTAAAGCATTCGAAAATACATTGGCAAAAAAAGGCACATCCGTTGTTGAATTTGTTTCTACCTGTAACTCCGGATGGAAAATGTCGCCACATCAAGCCAATCAATGGATGGCAGAACACATGTTCAAAGCCTATCCATTGGGCGATTTGAAAGATCAATAACTAATGACCAATTGACTTAATCAGTTACAGCATGAAGGTGCCTCCAATCAATAACACCTTCATTTATTAATATTTATACACATGAAACGAGCATGAACATGGAGATTCACCAAAAACCGTGAAAATCTAAAATGCGAGTTCCGTACGACCTTTTAAAATCAATTATTTGCGTATGAAAGAAGAAATAATCATTGCAGGTTTTGGAGGACAAGGAGTCTTGTCAATGGGGAAAATATTGGCCTACTCCGGTTTGATGCAAGGCAAGGAGGTTTCGTGGATGCCTTCTTACGGCCCAGAACAACGAGGAGGGACAGCGAACGTCACAGTCATTCTAAGCGACGAAAAAATTAGCTCTCCAATTTTACAGGAATATGATACAGCTATCATTCTCAATCAACCATCGCTCGACAAGTTTGAGCCACGCATTAAAAAAGGAGGTACTTTGCTATATGATGGACATGGCTTTGTGCGGGAGCCAAAACGTAAAGATATCAACATTTATCGTATAGACGCTTTAGAAACCTCTATTGCATTGAACATGGCAAAAGCATTTAACATGTTCATTCTCGGTGGATTACTAAAAATAAGACCTATAGTAGAAATCGAAAATGTTTTGTTAGGTCTCAAAAAATCATTGCCAGAGCGGCATCATCATTTATTAGCACAAAACGAAACAGCGCTTCGCAAAGGCATTGAGATTCTTATTCCTATCCATGTACTTTGAAGTATACACAAGGTCACATGTTATAGCGCTAGCATGATGAAGAGAATTGGATAAAAAAAAGAACAGAATAGATACAACTACAGAAAAAACAGTATATTTGCTTAGCTAAACAATTAATATTTCGCAGTGCAAGTGTTGTTTCCATGAATAACCATTGTAAGTAATTTTGTGGAGATTTAGTTTGTCCAATTGTTTTTTCTCTAACATTTCTTCATTATGAAAAACCTTGACAAAGTCGAGAAATATATTTCCTTGTTCATCGTTTCGCTCTATTTTATTGCCGGCGGCTACCTTTTGTTTTGCCAGCGATGTATCACTATGATGCACAAAGAGTTTCGAATAGTTTTTGCACTTGTACTAATCTTGTATGGAGCCTATCGCTTGGCGCGAATCTTATTAATTAAAAAAAGTGATGATGACGAAGATGACGTTGACGAAGACGAATAACTTCCAAAAATATACCTATATGAAACATTTAGTTTTTCAACCAAGAATCGCGCGATTGGTGATTTTAGTGTTGACCGTTTCTTTCCTCTCTGGTTGTAGTAATTCGAAACAAACCAAACCGACAGACACATATACTACGGGGCGAATTAAACTCGGCATTGACGATTCCTATCGACTTATGATGGAGGCTCAATTAGACGTTTTTACAAGCATCTACAATCAGTCTTCATTCGACACTATTTACAATGACGAAACCGACATTATAAACCTCTTTTTGAAAGATTCTATTCCGGCCATGATTGTAAGCAGACCCTTAACTAAGGAGCAATCAGATGCATTGCTTAGTCAACGTTATGTTGCGCGAACCACCGTCATTGGTCACGATGCCATTGCGTTGATTTTAAATAAAGAGAACAAAACCAATCAATTCTTGTACGATCAGGTGCATGATATTTTCACCGGAAAGATTTCAAAATGGAATCAAATTGATCCGAAGAACAATCTTGGAAACATCAGCGTGGTATTTGATAAACAAGGATCATCGAATATTCGCTATTTCATGGACAAATTCAATCTAACGAAGTATCCATCTAATTTTGGTGCTACGAAATCAAACCATGAAATTATTAATTACGTGCAAACACACAAAAACGCTATAGGAATCCTCAGCGTAAATTGGATCAGTGATCCTCAGGATTCTGTTTCTAATAATTTTTTAAGTCGCATTCAGGTAGCAGGCATCACATCCTATGCAGGTTCTACCAGTGCGAATACATTCTACCAACCCTATCAAGCCTACATAGTTTATAAATATTATCCATTTATCCGTAACATCTATTTTATTGATCGTCAAACATATGACGGTTTAGCAAGCGGATTAGGCGCTTTTTTAGCGGGTGAGAAAGGTCAGCGTATTATTTTACGTTCAGGGTTAGTTCCTGCAACAGCACCTGTCACCATTGTCGAAATCAAACATTAATACAACAATCAATTATTTATCAATTATCAATTACAAAACATGGAGGAAACGTTCTTATGGTAGGAAAAATGAAAACAATCGCATTTGTTATGGTTATGCTCATTTCTGCAGGCTGGATGAGCAACCTGAAAGCGCAAACGCTCGATGATGCCATTCTATTGACTCACAGTGAACAATTTGTGGCAGCAAAGAAAGCATTTGAATCGCTCGTTAGCCAACAGCCGCAAAACGGAACTAATTACTTCCATTATGGACAGTATTATATCCAACGCTATCTGGCTGACACAGCGTCCGTGTCACTCAAAAAATCGATAGCAGAAGCTACCACGGTTTTCAACCAAGGTATTTCAGCAGAACCCACAAATCCATTAAATTTTGTAGGATTAGCCGAAATGGCCATGTTTCAAAAAGACACGGTTAAAGCCAACGGTTATTTAGCACAAGCGCAGGAACTGCTGCCAGGGAAACACAAAAAAATCAAAATGGAGAAAGATATTCAGGCGATCGTTTATACCAAAATGGCAGATGCTTATGTCATTAGCAACACCAAAGACACAGCTTCTATCTTTAGCTATCTCCGCATAGCAGAAAAATTAGATCCCAAAAATTTTGAAATCTATTTAGTCAAAGGTGATGCCTACATTTATATCTTGAATGATGGTTCAAATGCTATTTTCAACTATAATCTTGCTGCCAAATACAACCCAAAATCAGCCTCAGCACAGCTACGGATTGGGCAACTTTGGGTACGATCAAAAAATTACGATGATGCGTTGACTACTTATCAGGAAGTTGTAAAAATGGATCCAACATTTGCTCCAGCGTATAAAGAACTTGGCTTCCTATATGCTTCCAAAGGTGATAATGAAAATGCAAAAATCAATTTTCAGAAATTTTTGGAGTTATCATCTGGGAATGTAGAAGCTCAGTTGCAATATATCAATACACTATTTACGTTGAAAGACTACCAAGAAGCAGCAACACAAGCAACAAAAGTACTTCAAACCGATAGCAGCAATGTTGATTTGTACCGTGCGTTAGCTTATTCTGATTATGAAACAGGCAAAATAGGACAGGCAAAACAAGAATTAGACGAATTTTTCAAGAAAACAGCAACGGACAACATTCGTCCATTAGATTATGCTTATTACGCACGTTCGTTATCCAAGTTGAAACAAGACTCACTTGCCGGAGTTTACTTTGTCAAAGCATACAATTTAGACACAGCACAAATCAACTACTTAACGGAAGCATCCAATTCGTTTAACGCTGCAAAATCATATAAACAAGCAGCGAAAGTTTATCTGAAGAAAATTCAATTAGGCATTCAGACTTTGGCAGACTATTTCTATTTAGGCTATGATTATTACGCTGATAATAACTTTAATAAGTCAGATTCCGCCTTTGCATTGTTAATCAAAAAAATGCCTGATTACATCCCTGCTTACATTTGGCGTGCACGAGCGCTCTCAATGACCGATCCTGATACAAAAACAGGAGCAGCATTCCCTGCATACCAAACTTTTATTGCTAAAACAGATAGTGATGCCTCAAAATATGGGTCGGAACGGGCAGAAGCATTTTCCTACATGACCTTCTACTATTTCTTGCAATTTTCGCAAAACAAGTCACGAGATGCCGCACAAAAAGCAATGGAGTACGGAGAAAAGGTGTTAGCTATCAATCCAAATGATGAAAAGGCCAAAGAAATAATCGACAATATAAAAAGGAATTTAAACAAACCAGCACAACCAGCTAAATAAATATTAAGCTTTTCACACTACCGATTTTCGACTTTTCAAAAAACAATCGGATATATATATAAGTAAATCAAATGATTACTTTGAATAATGTCGATTTGTGAATATCGAAAATCGGTAGTGCCATAAAAAAGAAAAAAGAAAAAAATCAGAAAAGGACGAATTAAACGAAAAAAAGAAGAAAACGTTCAAGCACGGTCAGAGAATAACGAATATTTTTTATCTTTGCACCGTAAGAAAAAACCATTATCAATTCAAACCATTAAATTTTTTTACAATGAGCAAGACAAATCAAAAAAAGGAACAGACATTAGGAGATGCGCTCAGATCAACGATGACAATTGTCGTTATGCTAGTTGCATTAGTATTATCCTACGTAGTTTTCAAGTATGTGATGGGTAACCCTATCAATTTTGAAGGTGGTAATCCCGAAGGACGAGCACTTCAAGGTAATTACTTGGGCATTATTTACAAAGGAGGTTTAATCGTTCCCTTGTTGATGACAATCAACTTGGTGATGATCATTTTCTCAATTGAACGATTCATTTCGTTAGCTGCAGCAAAAGGGAAAGGTCGCTTGAATGTATTTGTTAAAAACATTCAAATTGACTTAGATGGTGACAAAATCGAAGACGCTATTGCACGTTGCGACAAACAAAGAGGTTCTTTGGCAAATGTGTTGAAAGCAGGGTTAGTTCGCTATCGTGATTTACAACATCTTGAAGGCATGGACAAAGACCAAAAGATCCTTGCTCTCCAGAAAGAATTTGAAGAAGCAACAGCGTTAGAATTACCTATGCTTTCACGCAATATGGTTATTCTTTCAACGATCGCATCTATTTCAGTATTAACAGGTCTTCTTGGGACGGTGTTAGGGATGATTCGTGCATTCGCAGCATTAGCAAGTTCAGGAGCCCCTGACGCATTAGGCCTTTCGACAGGTATTTCTGAAGCACTTATCAATACTGCATTTGGTATCGGTGGTTCGTTGTTAGCTATTGTTATGTTCAACTACTTCACCACCCGTATTGATAATTTCACCTATAAAATTGATGAAGCAGGCTTCAGCTTAGTTCAGTCGTTTGCAGCTTCCACGAAATAAAGGAACCAGCAGGCGGATTTATTAAAATGACTCATAAATGATAAAATAATAATTCCATGCCAAAGATAAAATCGACCGCAAGGTCACCACACGTCGATATGACGCCCATGGTGGACTTATTTACGCTGCTCCTTACTTTTTTTCTATTAACAGCAACCTTTATCCCGATGGAACCTGCTCAAATTACGATACCAAATTCTATATCGGAGAAGACAGTTCCAGATAATAATGTGATGACTATTTTTATTGCGCCTAATAAAAAAGTCTTTTTCAACTATGACAATGGAAAAGACACATCATACCATTATCGTGCGAATTTACTCAAAGCAATGGGTATTCAGTACAAGATCAACTTTACCCCCGAAGAGATGAAAAAATTCTCAGGTGGTGGAACATTTGGGATGCCAATGAAGGATATGCAAAGATGGCTTGATACCAAAAATCCCAAGGAGGCTGAGCAAATGCAGACTGGCATTCCTATGGATTCTTTGGATAATCAATTAGCATGGTGGGTACGCATGGCAAGAACTGTAAATCCCTATGCTGAAGTTGCCATCAAAGCTGATGGAGATGTTGCATTTCCAACCATTAAAAAGGTGTTAGATCTGGTTCAGAGTAACGGAGTAAATAGATTTAACTTTATTACTACGTATCAAAAAGAAGAGGTTGGCCTAAAAGATTTGCCAAAGTAAAGACTTCTAAGTAACAAGATCAATTAGATTAAATTAAAAAATATGGCTGAAATAGTTCAAGAAGAAAAAAAGCAGAAGGGAGCGAAAAAAAGACCTAAAAGAGGAGTGGCACGTGTTGACATGACGCCAATGGTAGACTTGATGGCTCTTTTATTAACCTTCTTTATGCTTACGACAGCGTTCAGCAAACCCAAGGTAATGGTGATTACTATGCCAGAAAAGAATGATAAGCAACAACCGCCTAAAATAGCGGCTAGCCGAACACTTAACATTCTCTTAGGCGACAGTGACCGTATCTATTACTATATGGGCGTTGCAGATCCGAATAAGCCACCGTTACCGACGTTAATCAAAACAAATTTCAGTAAAGATGGTATTCGCAAAGTTCTTTTGGAAAAGAACAAAGACCTTTTTACCAAAATAGAGGAATATAAAGAAGCAAGATTGAAAGGTAAAATTGTTGTTGCAGATACCACTGCAGAAAACTACATTACGAAGCTAAAAACTGATGATAATGTAGGTCCTATTGTTCTGATAAAAGCTAACGATAAAGCAAAATATAAGGATATCGTGGCTATTGTAGATGAGATGGCAATTACCAATGTTGCAAGTTATGCAATCGTTGATTTAAGTCCTACTGAAATAGATATGCTTAAATCTGCCCCGCGGTAATTGTCGATTTATTAATACTGAAATTTGAATGGTTATGACTAATGAAAAACAGTATGTAGAATCACTTGAGGAATTGGTGTTTGAGAACCGTAACAAAGAGTATGGTTCCTATCAATTGCGTAAGAAATACAAGAAATATGTACTTACAGCAATGTTTATAGCACTGAGCCTCTTTGCGATTATTATTGCTTACCCTCTAATTAAAAGCATCCTGGCAAAAGGGAATTTGGGAAAACAAACACAAACAGAAACTTCTGTTGTGCTCATTAATCCAAATGACACGCCGCCGCCGCCACCACCACCGCCACCACCTAAGAAGTTGATTCAACAAGTGAAGTTTGTGGCTCCAAAAGTGACGACCGATACAACACAGGTAACGAAGGATTTTGGAAAGCAATCTAAATTGAATGAATCGGTAAATGAGCTTCCACCACCGCCTGAAGTTAAAAAGCAAGAGGTGATTGAAACACCAAAACAAGACAATACGGTATTTACGATTGTAGAACAAATGCCTCAATTCGCTAACGGAGACATTGAAGCTTATCTTAGTTCACATATCAAATATCCGGTAGTTGCACAGGAAAATGGTATTCAAGGACGTGTAATTTGTCAATTTGTTGTCAATCAAGATGGTTCTATTGTTGATGTTGTTGTTGTTCGCGGAGTAGATCCAAGTCTCGACAAAGAAGCTGTACGCGTTATACAAGGAATGCCCAAATGGACACCTGGGAAACAAGGAGGCAAACCCGTACGTGTTAAGTTTACGTTACCAATAAACTTTAAATTGCAATAGTTTGTTTGACTTTATAGAATAAAAACCGTTTGGCTTTTGTGTCAAACGGTTTTTTTACTTACAATATATGGGTGATACATCATCAACTTACAACGAACAAGCTATCTTAGTAGGTCTGATAACTCAGGCTCAAAACGAAACGAAAGCCAAAGAATATCTTGAAGAACTTGCTTTTTTGGCTGAAACTGCAGGGTCAACACCAATTCGTAAGTTCTTGCAGCGACTTGATTTTCCTAACCCCAAAACATTTGTTGGACAAGGAAAATTAGAAGAAATTAAACAGTTCGTCATTGACAATGAATCTGTCACCATGATTATTTTTGACGATGAACTAACACCTGCACAGCTACGCAACATTGAGCGAGAGCTTGAAATCAAAGTGCTTGATCGTACGAACCTAATTTTAGATATTTTTGCCAAAAGAGCTCAAACAGCACATGCAAAAACACAAGTAGAGCTTGCTCAATATCAATATCTTTTACCCAGACTCACAAGACTGTGGACCCACTTGGAGCGGCAACAAGGCGGAATTGGGATGCGTGGTCCTGGCGAAACACAAATAGAGACTGATAGACGAATTATTCTAACAAAAATCTCGCTTCTCAAAGAAGATCTGAAATTAATTGACAAACAAAAAGCGACTCAACGGAAAAATCGCGGAAAAATAGTTCGTGTAGCATTAGTTGGTTACACAAATGTAGGAAAGTCAACCTTAATGAACTTGTTGAGCAAATCAGATGTGTTCGCTGAAAACAAATTATTTGCCACACTCGACACCACTGTGCGCAAAGTTGTTTTAGGCAATTTACCATTCTTACTTACTGACACCGTTGGATTTATTCGTAAATTGCCCCACCATTTGGTAGAATCATTCAAATCTACTTTAGATGAGGTGCGTGAAGCTGATTTGTTAGTTCATATTGTGGACATCTCACATCCAAATTTTGAAAATCAATTTGAAGTAGTGACAAAAACCCTCTTTGAAATAAATAAAGAGGAAAAACCGACTATCGTTGTTTTCAACAAAATAGATGCTTTTACCTACTCACCTAAAGCCCCCGATGATTTATCTCCCATTGTACAAGAAAATCTCAGTTTAGAGGAATTGACACAAACCTGGATGTCGAAAATGCATGATGATTGCCTTTTTATTTCTGCAAAAGAGAAACTACATATTGATACGCTTAAGGAACTTCTTTATCAGCGCATTCGAGATATTCATATCACGCGTTTTCCATACAACGACTTTTTATACCCAACAGATATAGATGGAAATGAGGAAAATAGTGAAGAAGAAATAGATACAAATACCATCACTCCTGTCGAATAATGCAACCACCTTTTTTACAATATGGAGACAAGATTGCCATTATCTCTCCATCAAGTTCCATTGATAGTAACCTTATTGAACAAGTAGTTAATATCCTCATTGAATGGGGACTTGAACCTATTGTGGGAAAACATGCCCGTGATATTTTCGGGCGATTTGCAGGTACTAAGCAAGAACGTACTGTAGATTTACAATGGGCTGTTGACACCAAAGAAATTAAAGCTATTCTTTGTAGTAGAGGAGGTTACGGTTTAATTCAAATCATTGACGACATTGATTTTTCTCATTTTGAGCTTTATCCAAAATGGGTAATCGGGTTTAGCGATATTACCATTCTGCATTCTGCCGTTGCTGCGTATGGTATCGCATCAATTCAAGGAAGCATGGTAAAATATCTTTGTGAAAACATCACCTCCGCCGAATTATTGAGACAATGCTTATTTGGAGAATTTCCATCCTATAAAATACCGGTATCCCCGTTGAATAGAACGGGTAACATTACGGGTGAAATCATTGGAGGCAACCTAACTGTACTATGTAGTATACGAGGAACTCACTTTGAACCCGATTTCACCCAAAAAATATTATTCATTGAAGACATTGGGGAAAAACCCTACCAAATAGACCGCATGCTGCATAATTTAAAATTAGGTGGTATTTTCGAGGAAATATCCGGGTTAATCGTTGGTCATTTTAATGATTATGAGGAAGATGCCTCGATGGGGAATACTTTGCCTGAACTCATTGCCAATATTGTGAGCGAGTATGATTTCCCAGTATGCTTTAATTTTCCTGCCGGTCACGATCCACTTCACTACCCACTTCCGTTTGGCATTCCTGCTACATTAGAAGTTAAAGACAAAGAAGTTACTTTGAATTTTATCTCTCAGAATGCCCCATCTGATTAAACAAATATCTCTTTGCTTTTTTAAGTAAAAAAAGAACAAAACATAAGACTTATTTCTCACGTTTTTCCTATCTTTGGAAAGGGAATAAATGGTGATGTAAAGATGCTATTTTTATGTCGTTTTTTTATCATGGTTACCTTGTTTTTATACAATAATTTTGATAACAAAGATTGCTCCCTTTTTGAATTGATAATAAAAAAGATTGTAAATCAACAACTTGATATCAGACGTATTTTCAATACATTCTAATTTCATCAAACACATATTTAAACTGTTATGAGTACAAAAAATGTCTATTTCTTCGGCAACAAAGCAGCTGAAGGCAACGGAAAAATGAAAGATCTCCTTGGTGGTAAAGGCGCCAATTTAGCAGAAATGAACCTTATTGGAATTCCTGTACCTCCCGGATTCACAATCACCACAGAAATTTGCAACGCCTATTTTCAAATTGGGAAAGAAACGGTTGTTGAAATGATTCGTCCCGAAGTAGAAGCAGCTATTAAGCGCGTCGAAGATGCTGTCAATGGTCCTAAATTCGGAGACAATAAAAATCCCTTATTGGTTTCGGTTCGCTCTGGAGCGCGCGCTTCCATGCCTGGCATGATGGATACCATTTTAAATCTTGGATTAAATGATGAAGCTGTTGAAACCTTAGCTGCAAAAAGTGGAAATCCACGTTTTGCATGGGATTCCTACCGCCGTTTTGTGCAAATGTATGGAGATGTTGTATTGGGAATGAAACCAGAAAACAAAGAAGCCGAAGATCCATTTGAAATTATCATCCATCAAGCAAAACAAGCTAAAGGTGTAACAAGCGATACAGAACTCACCGCTGATGATTTAAAAGAATTAGTTGCGCAATTCAAAGATGCTGTCAAACAAAATACAGGCAAGGATTTTCCAACGACTGCATGGGATCAACTATGGGGAGCAGTAATGGCCGTATTTGACAGCTGGATGAATGATCGTGCCATCTTGTACCGTAAACTTAATAAAATACCTGCCGATTGGGGTACAGCGGTCAATGTTCAAGCTATGGTATTTGGCAACATGAGCAATCAATCTGCAACGGGAGTTGCTTTCACACGTGACGCAGCAACCGGTGAAGATATTTTTAATGGAGAATATTTAATTAACGCACAAGGGGAAGACGTAGTTGCCGGTATTCGCACACCTCAACAAATTACTTTAGAAGGATCACGCCGTTGGGCTGCCATGCAAAATGTGAGTGAAGCTGATCGTAAAACCAAATATCCATCGTTGGAAGAGGCTATGCCTGAAGCGTATACAGAATTGAACCACATTCAGCAATTGCTTGAAGATCATAATCTTGACATGCAAGACATTGAATTTACAATTCAAGAAGGCAAAGTATGGTTACTTCAAACACGTAATGGAAAACGTACAGGAGCTGCTATGGTTCGCATTGCAAACGAGATGCTAAAACAAAATATGCTTGACGAGAAAACAGCTTTGTTGCGCATTGAGCCTCAAAAATTAGATGCATTACTTCACCCAATATTTGATCCACAAGCTATCAAAGCAGCAAAAGTGATAGCAAAAGGGTTACCTGCGTCACCAGGCGCTGCAACAGGACAAATTGTATTTTTTGCTGACGATGCAGAAGCATGGGCTGAAAAAAGACATCGTGTTATTTTAGTCCGTATTGAAACATCCCCTGAGGATTTGCGTGGTATGCATGCTGCTCAAGGAATTTTGACGGCGCGTGGAGGCATGACTTCTCATGCTGCTGTTGTAGCTCGTGGTATGGGAAAATGCTGTGTGTCAGGAGCTGGAGAAATTAACATTGACTACAAAGCAAGAACAATTGGAATGCACGGAACGACCTACAAAGAAGGCGATTGGATTTCGCTTAATGGTTCTACCGGCGAAGTGTATGAAGGACAAGTAAGCACAATGGATGCAGCGGTCAGTGGTGATTTTGCCGAAATTATGAAATTAGCCGACAAATACACGAAAATGGATGTGCGTACCAACGCTGATACTCCTAACGACGCTAGAGTTGCACGTAACTTTGGGGCCAAAGGAATTGGACTTTGTCGTACAGAACACATGTTCTTCGAAGGAGAACGCATCAAAGCAATGCGCGAAATGATACTTTCCAAAACTGAAGTGGGGCGTCGTGCTGCTTTGAAAAAATTACTTCCCATGCAACGTTCTGATTTTGAAGGAATATTTGAAGCTATGGATGGGTTTGGGGTAACAATCCGCTTACTTGATCCCCCACTCCACGAATTTGTACCACATCAATTAGCTACACAAAAAGAGCTGGCTGACGAAATGGGATTAACGTTGGATGAAGTAGTAGCGGCTTGCCATTCGCTTGAAGAATTTAACCCAATGTTGGGACACCGTGGTTGTCGATTAGGAAATACCTATCCAGAAATAACGGAAATGCAGGCAAGAGCCATTATCGAAGCTGCACTTAATATGCAAGAAAAAGGTATTCAGGTATATCCAGAAATTATGGTGCCACTTGTAGGTGTAGTTGAAGAATTAAAATTACAAGCCAAAATTATCAACGATACAGCTGAAACTGTTTTCAAAGAAAGAGGGACACGTATTAAGTATAAAATTGGAACTATGATTGAAGTTCCACGAGCTACTGTTACTGCCGGACGCATTGCTGAAGTTGCCGAATTTTTCTCATTTGGCACAAACGACTTGACACAAATGACGTACGGATACTCACGTGACGATGCAGGTAAATTCCTGAAAGCTTATCAAGACTTAGGCATTTTGAAAAATGACCCATTCGAAGTATTAGATCAAGAAGGCGTTGGGAGCCTGATGCGGCTGGCTGTCACTGCAGGACGTCAAGTAAAACCCGAATTAAAGGTCGGTATATGCGGAGAACATGGAGGGGAACCTTCATCGGTAGAATTCTGCCATACCTTAGGTATGAATTATGTAAGTTGTTCACCCTATCGCGTGCCTATTGCCCGTTTAGCAGCAGCGCAAGCAGCTGTAAAGGAATAATAAAAAAGAACCGCTCCACAACACATGGGGCGGTTCTTTTTTATAGAAGTACCGTAATCATTTAATCTTCCAATGATTCCAGTTCTAACTCGTTTTGTTGATAAAGTCGGTATTTATACGACAGCAAAGCCAGCAATTTAGAGATTTGTTCCAGAGCAACCGCGGTTTCTTGTGACACAATCTTATTTTGAAGACGAAGTAACAAAACACCATAGAGAAAGACAAAACAGCCCTCTATTTCATCTTGTTTTTGAAGAGTAGTATCTGCACTTTGCATAAAATCAGCCATATATGGTAGCGATTTATACAATTGCGCATGATAATCAGGATGTTTTTTCGATTGAACTAAAGCATAATGTAAATCCACAAGATCAGCCATCGTATTGGACACAAATTGTAAATGTCCTGATTGCTGAATATTTTCAAGGCGCATCATTTCGATGAGACTTGCATACCATTCAAGAAGTTGTCGTTGTTCTTCTTCAGAGAGTGATGAAGATTGAATAATTCCTGTTTGAATGGCGTCTATGTCAAACTGATAAGCACGAATAATATCTTCTATTTGCCACATATAAAGAATATATTCTGCAATGTTTTCTTTCTTTTTTTGTTGTGCAAGAAACATATGTTCAAGTATAACTGCAATCAGAGTCTCCTAAGTTAGATTTGACAAATCTTCTTCATCTTCATCAAACCATAAAAAATCAGTATCACTCTGATCTGTAAATGAATCTAAATCACGCCTTTCTTTCTTTGTGGGCCTTCCCAAACCACGATCGCGATCAACAAAGCCGCTTACACGGGCAACCTCAAGTAGCGCCAAC
>DAIDKM010000039.1 GCA_027450045.1 Paludibacter sp.
AAGATAAAAACCCCATGAAATGGTTCAATATAAATATTTTAACAACACTAATTCCACTTCGGGGTGATGACTTCCGCTGTTTATGATCCTCTGGTTTCACCGAAGGTTATTAGCCAACGCTGACCGTTGGTTTACATTAAACGCTTTCAGCGTTTTTCAGCAAGCCTTAAGCAGATCGATAGCAGTCGCTTTTTGTCCAGAATTTTCAGCATGAAAAAAACATCAGTGCTTTTTTAGTGCTATTGCTGCACATCAATGATTTTTTATTTTTTAGCGGTATTTGCCTTTTTCATATTCATCCACAATGCTCAAATAGCTCGTGTAACGTGAAGGATGAATGCGTCCGTCTTCTACCGCCTCGACCACGGCACAACCGGGTTCGTGAAGATGCGTACAGTTATAGAAACGACATTGAGGTGAAATTCCAAAAATATCTCTGAAGTAACGCCCCACTTCTTTCGGTGCAATGTCAACCATACCAAACCCCTTAATTCCAGGTGTGTCGATTACATAACCGCCCTTGAGTAACGGAAACATCTCTGAAAAGGTGGTGGTATGCATTCCTTTGTTATGATACTCGGAAATGGCATTGGTTTTCATGGCAGACTTAGGTGCCAGCAGATTAAGCAACGACGATTTTCCCACACCAGAATTGCCCGAAAGCAACGTGATTTTACTTTCAAGCAGGGTTCGCAATGTATCCACTCCCTCGCCGCTGCGTGCAGAAATTAGGTAACATGGGTAGCCAATGGATTGATAAAGCTCTTTCCAGGCTGCAACTTTTTCCAATTCAGCGCTGTCATATAAATCCATCTTATTGATTACAAGTACTGTCGGTATCTTAAACGATTCAGCCGCGACTAAGAAACGATCAATAAACACTGTCGAGGTTTCCGGATAATTAGCGGATACCACCAAAGCTGCCAAATCCATATTGGCTGCTATAATATGAGCCTGCTTGGAGAGGTTTGATGAACGTCGAACCATCTCATTAAAACGGGGGTTAATGGAAGTGATGGTAGCTACTGGATGTGTATTTTTTTCAAAACAAACACGATCACCTACAACAATCGGATTGGTCGAAGAAATAGTTTTCATGCGAAAGTTCCCCTTCAGATTGCACTCTACCATTTCGCCTTCATCCGAAAGTACCCGATACAAATGACCTGTCGTTTTTACTACAATTCCTTCCATGAAAAATTTCTATCTCTGTTGAATTGACTTATCCATTATTGTGGTAATAGTAACTATAAATCACAATTTCAGAATAATACGCTCTCCCAATGTTTTTGAAAGCTGTGATTTAATATAATTCAATTGACTGATCTCGTTCATCAAACTTCGCTCTAACTCCTCGTTCTGCTCCTCATTTGCATGTTTTAATGCGAGCATTTTTTCTTTGAGCGACAACAGCACGATCTTATTTTTATATTCGAACATGGCTCGGGGGACCGATTCCATTAACCGGTCGCTATCAGTTACAACAGTCGGATTGTTGGTATATAATTTACTTAGAACATATCGATCGGCCACTAAATCGGATGAGAGACGGCTAATTTCAGGATCGTGGTGTTGTACAAAATAAGACTCTGCCACAAAAGAAGGATCATCAAGATGCGTCTCGATTTCTTTTAATATGAATACATGCAAAGGATGAGTAAAAGCAAGATGATCGTGCGCTAATTCTGTTAGAAAATAGCGTGCTACAGACACGGAAACACTCCTGCCTTGTTGGGTTTCATCTGGTGCCGAGTATAATTCCCGTTCGCCATACCGGATCAAATAACGAATGATATTCCGTTCTTCTTCCTCACAAGCAGTAGATGGATGTGTCGCTTCAGACGAAGGGAGAGTCTCCTCGTTCGACTTGACAGGTGTTACCCTGTCGGAATTTTGAAACGAACGTCCGTTCTGATATTTGCCAATTTCGGCGTAAAGTAGTTTTTCGTCTGTTTCCAACAACGTACTGCACTCTTTCACATACACCGAACGAATGACGCGATCGGGAATGATGGCAATGCTCCGCACAATATCTCCAATGAGTGCGGCTCGTTTAATCGGATCGCTGCCGGCTTCATCAAGCAGCAACGACGTTTTGAATCGAATAAAATCGGTTTGATGTTTTTTGATGTAATCAATAAATTGGGTTGCATCCTGACTTTTGGCAAACGAATCGGGATCTTCTCCTTGTGGAAGTAGCACCACTTTGATATTAAGTCCTTCTTCAAGTAACATGTCGATACCGCGAATTGAAGCTTTGATGCCCGCAGCGTCGCCATCATAAAGTACAGTTACATTCTCGGTAAATCGATGAATAAGCCGAATTTGCCCTTTGGTCAAAGATGTGCCCGACGAAGCGACTACATTTTCAATACCGGCTTGATGCATGGCTAACACATCCGTGTAACCTTCCACCAAAAAACAGCGTTCATATTTTACAATGGCTTGTTTTGCAAAGTAGATGCCGTATAACTCATTGCTTTTATGATATATTTCCGATTCCGGTGAGTTAACATATTTGGCGGTCTTATCGTCTTTTTTTAATATGCGCCCGCCAAAAGCAACTATGTTTCCCGAAAGAGAATGCACCGGAAACATGACCCTGTCCCAAAACCGATCGAAGGGAGAACCTCCTTCGCGATCAATCGAAAGTCCCGTTTTTACAAGGAATTCTTTTTTATAGGTTTTGCTGAGTGCTGCAACTGTAAAGGCATCCCGTTGCTCCAACGAATAACCCAATTGAAATTTCCGAATCACATCGTCACGAAACCCTCGTTCATGAAAATAAGCCAATCCCACATTGCGTCCTTCTGAAGAATCAAATAATAAGGAAGTGAAATATTGCTGTGCAAATTTATTCACAGCCAGCATACTTTCGCGATCATTTCGTTGAGCAACCTCTTCGGCAGTCAACTCCTTTTCAACGACTTCAATGTTGTATTTTTTTGCTAAATACTTCAGCGCTTCATAATAGCTCATTTGCTCATGCTCCATGACGAAGTTCACCGCATTACCACCTTTGCCGCAACTAAAACACTTGCAAATTCCTTTTGCCGGCGAAACGCTAAACGAAGGAGTTCGCTCTTCGTGAAACGGACACAACCCGACATAGTTAACCCCTCTCTTTTTCAGCGTAACAAAATCGGACACAACATCAAGAATCTGAGCTGCGTTCATTATTTTATCTACGGTAGAAGGATCAATCATAATACACAAAAAATAGTGAACAACAAAGGTAACCCATTTTTTGGAGAGACGGCAACGAATCGCGTTGAAAACAATCCTTGTACACCACCTGAAACAAATGTTTTTTTCTTATCTTTGCACAAACAGAAAAGACAGAGAGTTATGAAAGTACTACGAGCCGTTGGGCGCTATTTTTTATTGATGAAGCAAGTTTTCACTTTCCCAGATCAATGGCGGATGTTTTTCCGTCAATTGCCATTAGAATTTGAAAAGTTGGGGCTTCGGTCTGTGGGTATTGTTATCATTATCTCCATTTTTATGGGAGCTATCATGACCATACAAACTCAGCTCAACACATCCAATCCGTTACTTCCTAGATACTCAACAGGCTTAGTTACACGCGATACCCTCTTGTTGGAATTTTCGTCCACTATTCTTTGTCTCTTGTTAGCCGGTAAAGTGGGTTCAAACATCGCCTCGGAGATTGGAAGTATGCGTATCACTGAACAAATTGACGCACTCGAAACGATGGGCGTTAATTCGGCCAACTATTTAATTCTGCCAAAAATCATCGCATTAGTTGTTATGATGCCATTCTTGGTGATTTTCAGCATGTTTCTGGGCATTATCGGAGGGTATGGTGTGGGCGTTTTTTCAAGTATCATCACGGTATCGGACTTTATCTATGGCATTCAGTACGATTTTATCCCGTTTTACGTCACTTACTCGATTATTAAGTCGATCTTTTTTGGGTTTATCATAGCATCTGTATCTTCTTATTACGGTTATAACACCAAAGGCGGAGCATTGGAAGTAGGGGTAGCCAGTACCAATGCCGTCGTCAATAGCAGTGTGCTTATCCTTCTTTTTGATATTCTTCTGACAGACTTACTGCTTACCTGAAATTACTCTTCTTGTTGATACCAGCTTGCATACATCTCGTAGTTGTGAGCAATGCGTTGATTGATCTCGATGGATTGTTCTTGTTCCATCTCCTTTACAAATTTGGCGGGAACACCGGCCCAAATGGTATTTGGCGCAATCACTGTTTTGCTCAACACCAAAGCGCCAGCAGCCACAATAGCGCCTTCACCTACTTCGGCATGATCGAGCACAGTGGAGCCCATACCCACTAAAGCATAATCACGTATCGTTGCTCCATGAATGGTAACATTATGTCCAACTGAGACATAATCACCTATCAAAATAGTCGATTTTTGATAAAGCGTATGCAGAACAGCACCATCTTGAATGTTTACATGATTGCCAATCCGTATGGAATTGACATCCCCGCGAATGACGGCACTAAACCATATACTGCAATTATCGCCAATGATTACATCTCCCACAATCACTGCATTATCGGCAATAAAACAATTTTTTCCAATCTGAGGAGTAAATCCTCTTACACTTTTTATAATAGCCATCAGTATAAAAATAAAAAGACAATATCGAATATCGTCGACGTGAAAAGCAAGAATTAATTTTTCAATTACTCTCAAAGGTACAAAACAAACAGCCGGCTAAAACTAACCGGCTGCTTAAATAATATCAAAAAATCGTTGCTTAATCTTGATTCAATGTAACACGTTTGAATGCAATTGGAGTAACATTATGCTGTTTTGTATATTGACCAACGGTTATTTTGCTATCTTTGATAAACTCCTGCTCAACAAGAGTAAACTCCTGATAGAATTTATTCAATCTGCCTTGAGCAATTTTATCCAGCATGGCTTCAGGTTTTCCCTCCTGACGTGCCTTATCGCGACCAATTTCCAATTCTTTTTCAACAACGTCGGCAGGCACCGATGAACGATCCAACGAAACAGGGTTCATAGCAGCCACTTGCATGGCAACATCGCGTCCCACTTGATAGTCAACCGTTTCTTCAGCAAAAGCGACAATGGTTGCCAATTTGTTTCCCGGATGGATATAGAAAGAAACATATTTGCCAGTCACAAACTCATAAAAATCCAGTTCCATCTTTTCACCGGTAATCCCCGAACGGTCAGTAATCAATTCAGCAATGGTACGTCCGTCTTTGATTATTGCCAACAAAGCCTCTTTTGAGGCGGGTTGTTCAACAAGAGCTATGTCAAGAATAGATTGAGTCAAAGCAATAAAATCAGCATTCTTAGCTACAAAGTCGGTTTCGCATTTCAGCGCTAATGCGGCGGCAAAGCCACCTTTGTTAGCAGCTAATACGCAACCTTCTGACGCTTCGCGATCGCTGCGTTTTGCAGCCACTGCTTGTCCCTTTTTGCGTATAATTTCAATCGCCTTGTCAAAATCACCGTTCGATTCTGTCAACGCATTCTTGCAGTCCATCATGCCGGCTCCGGTCATGGTGCGCAATTTCGATATTTCTGCCATTGTAACAGCCATAAGTATTTTCTATTTTAATGATTGATAAATGAAAAACAAATTAAAAATGCGCTACAAACCCAAGAAAACCCCAAGTTAGCAACGCATTAAATAATAGGGGAGAAATTACAGTTCAGTATTCTTCAAAAATTTGTCAGCGACATTGGCATTCAGCGCCACTTCATCTTCTTTATGAACACGTGGTTTTTTAGCGCCGCGCACACGTTTTTCGTGTACTTGTGGTTCTTCGCTATTCTCTGCTTCCAACTTAACTGTTTTCAGTTCCTGCAAGCCATCTTGCATAGCAGCAACTAATGTGTCTAAAATAATGGCAATCGATTTTGTCGCATCATCGTTTGCAGGAATAACAAAATCAATATTATTAGGATTTGAATTGGTATCAACAATGGCAAAAACAGGAATACCCAAACGCCTTGCTTCATTTACGGCGATTTGTTCTTTCATGACATCTACCACAAAAAGAGCAGCAGGCATACGTACTAAGTCGGCAATACTTCCTAAGTTTTTTTCAAGTTTTGCGCGTTGACGCGTAATCTGCAAACGCTCGCGTTTCGACAAATTTGAAAAAGTACCGTCTGCGTTCATTTTGTCGATGGTGGTCATTTTCTTAATCGCTTTTCTGATAGTGGGGAAGTTGGTCAACATACCACCCGGCCAGCGCTCCGTAACATAAGGCATTCCCACCAAAGCAGCTTTTTCGGCAATTACTTCTTTTGCCTGTTTTTTTGTGGCAACAAATAAAATCTTTTTGCCGGCTTTTACGATTTGGCGCATTGCAGCAGCCGCTTCGTCAATTTTTACAGCAGTTTTATGTAAATCGATGATATGGATTCCATTGCTCTCCATGAAAATATAGGGAGCCATTGCAGGATTCCATTTGCGTTTTAGGTGACCAAAGTGGCAACCTGCTTCTAATAAATCTTCAAAGTTTGTTGTTGGCATTTGTATTGTTTTAATAAGTTTACATTCCTTGATATCAATCGATAAGTAGTTCCATTAAAAGAAGTCTTATCAATTTAGATACTAAACTTCGTCATTCCTATTTTGTAATTGTTAGTTTACATTCTTGCTTAGTTCGTTTCACGAAACGTGGTACAAACAACAGCAGGAAAGCGTAATTAACGTTTACTGAATTGGAAGCGTTTGCGAGCTTTTGGACGACCTGGCTTTTTACGTTCCACTTCGCGTGGATCGCGCGTCAAAAATCCTTCTGATTTCAGCGCAGGTTTATCTTCAGCATTCATTTTTACCAATGCACGGGCTATAGCTAAACGTAACGCTTCGGCTTGTCCTTTGAATCCACCGCCGTCGAGATTGACGCGAATATCATATTTTTCAGCAACTCCTAATTTGTTCAGCGGTTGTTTTACCACGTATTGTAAAATAGTAGAAGGGAAATAGATAGAAAGTTCACGTTTGTTGATAGTAATGGCTCCATTTCCCGGAGTAACAAAAACACGTGCTACAGCGGCTTTTCTTCTTCCTATGGCATGTATAATTTCCATATTGATTATTTAAGTGTATTTAAATCAATGACTTTAGGTTGTTGTGCTTCGTGAGGATGTTCTGATCCGGCGTAAACATGCAAATTACGCAACATTTGAGCGCCCAATCGATTCTTTGGCAACATCCCTTTGATAACCTTCATAACTAACTTTTCGGGACTTTTTGCCATCAAACGAGCCGGCGTAATATCACGTTGTCCTCCGGGGTAGCCGGTATAACTTAGATAGACGCGATCTGTCCATTTATTCCCTGTCAACTGCACTTTTTCAGCATTGATGATAATCACATTATCGCCACAATCAACGTGAGGGGTAAAATTGGGTTTGTATTTGCCTCGCAATAGCTTGGCAACTTTCGAACCCATTCGTCCCAACACCAGATCAGTGGCATCGACTACTACCCATTCTTTCTGAACAGTCGCCTTGTTTGCGGAAATGGTTTTATAACTTAACGTATTCATACGAATAATTTGTTGACCACATCTCATTCCGTTCACCACACGGGGAAATGGGCACGATGATTAATTAAATTCAGCGGGTGCTCTCTTGATTCACGCTTACAAAGTGCAGGCTAATTCACTTTGTCTCATTCATTAAAAGAGTTACCCTAATTTTACTCTCTGGGATAATAAATCGGACTGCAAAAGTACGCTAAATTTTTCAAGTACAAAACTTTTCGAGCATTTTTCTTATCTATAAACAAGAGTCTTTTGCGACTCATTTATTCTTCATCACAAAAATAGTCTTTTGATGCATTTTATCCCTGTTGGTTGGTTCCCTTACAAACAAAAAAATGGTAACGAGAAAGTCTTTTGTAACCCAATGGTATTACAAATATTCTCGTTACCAATCCTGAACTTCAGGCATGAACGCATGAAATTCATCATCCTCAACTGCACAAATCATCAAAAATTAATCCAATTTAAGCCAATGTAAACCAACGCATTACATCGTATTTTTCGTCAATTGATAAATGCTCCCATTCTATTGTTGAAAACTGATACAAGACCTTGCCGGTTTGTTGGCACTCGATCCGCTGTTGATCAAAATTGATAATAGGAACAATTTTATTTTCTTTCTCGAACTTCAACAACCTTGTGGCGGCATACACAACCACTCCTATCGCTAGAACTAAGACCAATAATGCTGAAGATCCTTTAGCCAGATCGAGTGACATAATCACTGCACTGGCAATCACAAATAAAATCAATGCAAATAAATTGCTTAAAAGAAACCGTTTCATAATCATCAAATTTAGAAATATCAAATATCATCACTCACCATAATTCACTAGATTGTTCAATATGCTGACTTTGTTGCATCAAAATTACGCTGTTTATTTGAGTCTGTTGCCTTTTTTGCTGAATTTTGATATGGAAAGTCACTTTTATTATATATATAAATATCTAAAATACAAGTATATAGGTATTGGTCATCTATTCTGTATCTGGAAACTCCATTTTTATACCTATTTATCCGCTTTTTTCTCGCTATCTCCATTTTTTTTAGCCTACATTCTTCCTTGTAAGAATAGATTGCAATTTCATTGAGCGTGCAACCTCTTGGATTTTAAAAGTATAAGCGATACATAATCCTGCATTTTTGAATCGAGGGGAGTCGGTTTCAGTTCTATTTTTCAAAGGAAAAATAGTTGGTTGAAAAACTAGCTATATCGATTTGCAGCAATTAATCTCAATAAACATCATCTGAAGCAATCTATGGTTATGTACAATATCAAAATCGATAAACTTGTTTCAATGATCTTAGCTGATTCACTATAACACAAAAAAAATGGTAACGAGAATATTCTTTGTAACTTTATGTTACAGTGATATTTCGTTACCAATTTGGTACCTCAAGCATACATGCATGAAGTTCATCCCCTCAACTATATCAACCTCACAATTTTTTTAAGTCAATGTAAACCAACGAACCATATCGTACTTCTCATCGAGAGTCAAGCGATTCCATTCTGTGGAAGTGAATTTATATAATAATTCACCGGTTCGCTTGTTTATAATGCAATGCTGATCAAAGTTAAGGATAGGCATCGTTTTGTCCTCTTTTTCATATTTCAGCAACCTCGTGGCAGCGTACACTAAAACGCCAACGGCTAACATCAACATCAATAATGCCGAATGTCCTTTCGTCAGATTAAGTGACATAATAGCTGTGATGGCTATCACAAATAAAATCAATGCAAATAAATTGCTTACAAGAAACCGTTTCATAATCATCAAATTTAGAAATTTCAGAAAATCATCATCACTTATTTAATTCACAAAATCAATATTTTTAGCGTTAACGTTTCAAAAAGCGTATGCAATAGCCAATCCTGCGTTCGTCGAACCAGGTAAGAAATTCCCTTTTGGATCTCGCAGTGAAGAAACATTCGGTTGAGCTGTCAAATGATCCTTCCCATTCAACGAAATATCAATTAATCCTTTATGTTTATTCATTGCGTTGGATGAGAAAGCGGCATCTAAAAAACTCCACACGTAAGCAGCAGCGGCAGTCGCAAATCCGACAGTAGCTAACGAACGATTCCCATTGGAAGAAGCAATGGCTGCCATCCCCAGGCTACCATAAGTAACAGCAAGGAACCCAACACCTTTAGCAACTTGACCATTGTAAATTTGTCCTAAACCGGGTACCAACATTGATAAAGTGGTCGAGAGGGCCGGATCTTTACGATCGGAAAGATACATGGCTTGCAAATTCATGTCCATATTGGGAGTTAATCGTTGAGAATATGCAGGCATTATCATGTCATTTTGCATATTTTGAGGCACAACAACGTGCAAAGAAGGTATTTCAGCAGCTAAAGGCTTCAAATCGAACATTTGTTGTGTGTTGAATTTAACCTGTGGCTTTGAAGGTTTCAACAGAATAACTTTATTCCCATCTTTCAAAACAGGGATTTCTCTTGTTTGGGCAGAAATTGATGCAACAACAAACAAAATTGCGATGGGTAGTAAGATCGTTTTCATGACCGTAATATTAATAAATTCAATCAATAAGCCTTTTGCAAGTAACGAATCCGCTTGCTCACTGTAATTTATAACAAAAACTGTGCCATCAAAGAAAATTCATCTAACTCCCGATACATTTATTGCTATAAAACACAAACATTCAATCAGTTAAAACGGATAAAAAAAATAGCGATTCTTTTGAATCGCTATTTTTAGGCTTTATTTTACCAAGACCCGATGCTCAAAAATGAGCATGACTCATTTTTGAGCATCCTTATTTGTTATTTGATACTTTTGCATTTTTCTTACAAGCGCCATTCGCTCTATACCCAACAATTTAGCGGCAGCCGTTTGGCTATAGTTTGCATGGCGCAAAGCTGCGCGAATCAAATCTGCTTCATGGGCTTCCAAATTCAGATCGTCATTTGTGTCTATATGTTCTCCAACCTCTTTTGTTTTGCCTGTATCGCTCCCTTTCACAGGAAAGTCACTCACACTTAACAAGCCTCCTTTGTTTAAAATGATAGCTCGCTCTACCATATTTCTCAATTCCCGCACATTCCCGGGGAAAGGATATTTTTTTAAAACATCAATGACATCTTCATGCAAGGATGGAGTCGATTTATTGAGCTTCTTTGAAATATCCTCCAAGAAGAAGAGTAACAACGGCTCAATATCTTCCACTCGTTCTCTCAACGGCGGGATATGGATGTGGAAAGTATTCAGGCGATGCATCAAATCAAGTCGGAATTTTTTTTCTTCCACCAAATTATCTAATGGATTGTTTGTCGCCGAAATAATGCGAAAATCTATATCAATAGGATGTGTGTCGCCTACTCGTGTAATTTTCTTTTCTTCAATGGCACGTAGCATTTTTGCCTGTAAATTCATCGGCATATCAGCAATTTCGTCCAAAAACAACGTGCCATGATCGCTGATTTCAAAAAACCCCTTTTTATCAGTAATAGCGCCCGTAAAAGAACCTTTTTTATGCCCGAAAAATTCACTTTCTAATAATGAATCGGTTACAGCAGAGCTGTTTACTGCACAAAAAAGAGCATCCTTTCGGGTGCTGGCAAAATGAATAATACGTGCAACATTTTCTTTTCCTGTACCGCTTTCGCCTGTAACCAGCACATTGGTATCAGGGTATTTAGCTACGGTGAGCGCCTCCTCCAATACCTCTTTTATCTGTGGACTGACTCCGATAAAATGACGTTCGATGCGTTCTTCCAAACTTTTGGAAATCAACGAGTTTTTCTCTTCCAATTGCTTCATTTCCCGCTGTAGCATGAGAAATTTTTGAGTCCGCTCAATGGCGATTCGAATGTCGAGATGACGAAATGGTTTGCGCAAATAATCGAATGCTCCCAAACGCATAGCTTTGATCACCGTGTCCATATCGCCGTGTGCAGAAACCACAATGACTTCGAGATCTGGGTAAGTGACTTTCACCTCCTTCAAAATGTCCAACCCGTCGAAACCAGGTAAACGCACATCAAGAATTAGTAAGTCAATCGATTGGGATTTTAATAATGACAACCCGTAACTGACGCTGTTTGCTTCAAATGCTTGAAACCCGGAGTTGTCTAAAAATTCTGCTAATTCTTCTGTAAAGCGTTTTTCATCGTCGAGAATAAGGACGTTCAGTTTATTCATATTCATGCTGTATTTAATGTTGCGTCCACTGTATTTCTTGCTGTATAGGGACAATAGGCAGGTTGACACTAAACATGGTTCCAACAAGAGGTTCACTCTCTACGTGTAATGTTCCCCCCATTTCCTTGATAATGCCAAATGAGATGGAAAGCCCAAGCCCGGTGCCTTTGCCAATCTCTTTGGTAGTGAAAAAAGGAAGCATTATTTTATCAATATCAACTGGGAGAATTCCTATGCCGTTATCTTGTACTTCTACATAATTGAATCGTTCATCATGGTAGGTTTTAACTGCAATATTCATGTCAAAATCCTGTTGTGTCTTGTTTTTTTTCTCTTCAAGTGCATCTTTGGCATTGGTTAATAAATTGAGAATCACCTGTTCAAATTGATATGTGTTGCCCATGACAACAGGTATATCTGGATCACATTCTATCGTTAGGACAATGCCGTGATGGCTGAATTGTTCAAAAATCATGGAAACAGCGCTATGAATACTTTCATTGACATCAATAGGTACCGGTTTTTCTTGATCGTGATCACGTGAAAACGTTCTGACATGATCGATGAGCCTGCTAATACGGGCAATATCGTCAAATATTTTGCTTGATTTCTTCGTGAAATAGGTTTCATCCATGGCATTTGTTTGGCGCACTTTCATCAAGAAATTATCTATTCCTAAGGAAATGGAGAGCAAAGGCTGGTTGATTTCATGCGCCATAGCCGAAGCCATTTCACCTAAACTCACCATTCGCTCGGTGCGAATAAGCTGACGTTCCATCTCTTTTCGTTCTGAAACATCGCGCAAAATAGCCATATACGATTTCGGGCTACCATTTATTTCTTGTATCAACGTGGTGCTCAATTCGCATGATATTGGTGTTTCATCATGCTTCTTCAAAACAATTTCTACGTTTTGAACCAGCCCTTCTAACAATGTTTTATTCAATATTGCATTGAGTTTATCCACCTCGCTTTGCGGAATGATTTGAAAAATATCTTTACCAATTAATTTCTCTTTGTCGGTAATGCCAAATAAATCCAACGCTCTATCGGAAACCTCCAAGATGTGTTCCTGCATATTGATAATAACAATAGCTTCGGGCGATGCATTCAAAAGAGTTCTGTACATTTTTTCCGATTCTATGAGCGCTTCTTCAATCAATTTCTTTTCGGTAATATCTTCTGTAAGAACCAAAAGGGAATCAATCGTGTCGGATTCATTTTTTATAGGAACACGTATTGTATGAATGATTCGCTCTCCTCGTTGCTTGATATGAATCTTGGCTTCTTGCACATCCATCACGATTCCCGTCTCCACAACTATTTTGTCATTGTTGTTTAAATAATCGGCATCGGCAATCGGGAATAATTCAAACACATTTTTCCCGATCATTTCATCTCTGGAGAGTCCTAATAACGACTCGCCGGCTTTATTCACCATCGTATAGCTCAATGTATTAATATCTTTTATAATCAACGTTATAGGGATGTTTTCGATGATATTGGTCAACAACTTCTCATTGTCCACTATCTTTTGTTCATTTAGCTTATGCTCGGTGATATCAAGACAATGACCAATGTAACCAATAAATTCACCCTCGCTGTTATATCTTGGGGAACCGTTATCCTGAATCCAACGATAACTGCCATCAGCATGGCGAATACGGTATTCCATGCTGAATTTTTCTTGACGATTGAACGCAGTGTCATAGATATAAAGACACTGCTGTAAATCATCGGGGTGTACGCCTTCAGCCCAGCCGTCGCCTAATTCTTGATCAAGCGCTCTGCCGGTAAAATCGAGCCAGGGTTGATTGAAATAGTCGCATTTCATATCTGTACCTGATGTCCAGATTAGAGCTTGGCCTGAGTTTGCCAGCGTGCGATAATGTGTTTCGCTTTCCCGCAAAGCAGTTTCAATCTTTTTGCGTGATTCATTTTCTGCTTTCAGGTCTTCCAATAAATTAAGCATGGCGACTTGACTCTTTTCAAGTTCGCGGGTTCGTTCAGCAACCAATTGGGTAAGTTGCTCCTTCTCGTGCAATTTATAATCCTCTGATGCCTTGATACGGAGCATGGCACGTACCTGCACCATCAATTCAGATTCATCCAACGGCTTGGCAAGAAAAGCATCAGCTCCCGATTCCAATGCTTTGATACGGCTTTCTTTGTCGGTTCGGGCTGCGGTGACAATGATAACAGGAATAATTTTAGTAGCAGTGTTTGCCTTTAGCACTTGACAAACTTCGTATCCATCCATTTCGGGCATCACAAGATCAAGCAATATCACATCAGGATTTTGTGCAATCGCCAACTCAATACCTCTTTTCCCCGATTGACAACTGATGAATTGTGCTTCAGGGAAAGATTCCATCAACAAAGCACGTAAAACGATCAGGTTGTCAATGTTGTCGTCGATTGCTAGAATTTTTTCCATAGAATGTATATAGGCTGAAGGCTAAAGGAATTAAGGCTGAAGAAATCTGAATAAATTGGCTCAGTCCAAAGATCGAATTAATGATCCTAAAACCTTCCCAATTTCAAAAAGTTTATTATTTAAGTTGCTGAAATCATCTTCTGTAAGGTATCCTAATCGTTGAGAAAGGCTGAATTGATAATGCAATTCTTTTAGAGACCCGTAAGCAATAACAAGAAACTGTTGGTATTCTTTCTGAGTTTTTCTTCCACAGCCTTCAACGATATTTGAAGGGATAGAAACTGCAGCTCTTCTCATTTGTGAGGTTAATCCATAAATTTCATCTTTAGGAAAATCTTTCGTAACTCGATAAATCATTAAAGCAACTTCATCCGCAAGTTCAAAAGCCCTAAGTTTTGTATGATCTCTCATAATATGCGAATTATCAGACTGATTATTGTGTGTTTGTAATATTTCGCTTCCCTGTTCCTTCAACCTTTTTCAGATTAGCAGATTCCTTCAGCCGTAACCCCTTTAACCTTCAGTCTCGTAGTTCCCTGTTCCGATTCCTTCAACCTTAACTCCTTTCTCCTTAACCCCTATTGCCTTTCAGTCCCCTATTGCCTTGTTATCACCCAATCCATTTCTTGATTGTTTCTTCAAATGCGCTGCTGTCAATTGGTTTTGATATATATCCATCGAAGCCATGTGCTAAGAAATCTTCCCGATCGCCTTTCATTGCGCTGGCCGAAACGGCAATAACCGGAATATTTTGTGTCTCGATATCTTGACGTAGCTTATGCAACGCTTCGATGCCATTCATGCCGGGCAACGCAAAATCCATGAGTATTAGTTGCGGTTGATGCTTGCGAGCCATTTCAATGCCTGACAGCGCATCTTCAGCTTCAATCACAAGGCAAAATTCTTCAAGCAATGCTTTAATGGTTAACCGATTGTCGAAATTATCTTCTACTACCAACACCAACGGTTTCTCATTCAGCGATAATTGAATAGGCCTTAGCGGTTTCGGTTTTTCTTCTTTTGTCCCGGACATCACGGCATGGGTGACAATATTCAATAATTGGCTTTTGTTGATATCGCCTTTATGAATTAACTGAAATATTCCATTGTGAGTCAAGAATGCAAATTCTTCGCTGGTTACATATTTTGCCGTCAGAATAATTACCGGAAGAAGTTCCGATGTTTTTTCCGTGCGAACTCGCTTCAATACTTCAAAGCCATCCACCTCAGGCATCATCAAGTCGAGAATCATAGCATCAGGCGTTTGTTGGGTAATTTGTTCAATAGCTTCCTGCCCATTGCGAGCCACCTTGACGTGATACCCTTCTGCTTCTAAGATATCGCGCATTTGAATGGTAATAGCATCGGTGTCTTCCACAAGAAGAATGGTTTTTGTCGTTGCGTCCACCTTCTGTTCTGTTCGCGGCAGCGTAGGTTGGCGAACAATAGAAGCGTTTTCGACCTGAGATGTTTTTCCCGTAACCTTTAATGGCAGTTTGAGCGTGAAATGCGATCCTTTGCCGTAAGTGCTCTCCACTGTAACATCTCCACCCAACAGGTCGGCATATTTTTTGGCAATAGCTAAACCTAACCCTGTGCCTCCATACTTTCGTGAATTGCTCCCATCAGCTTGCCGGAATTCTTCAAAAATATGCGCTATAAATTCTTCTTTTATTCCAATACCGGTATCCACAACGTCGATATAAATGAATTCCCCATCTGCCTTGCTGCTGATTTCCACCTTGCCTTCTTCGGTAAACTTAACGGCATTTGCCACAATGTTTTGAAGAATATGGCGGCATTTATCATAATCGCTACGAATGTCGGGAAGCGGTTCTTTAATAACCTGTTGAAGTACAATGTCTTTCTGGTTTGCTTGTGGTTCAATCATTTCGACAACTTCACGAACCAGTTCGTTCACATTGAATACATGGAGGTGGATTTCCTCTCTGCCGGCCTCAATACGCGAAAGGTCAAGAATATCATTGATCAGCGTCAACAATTGTTTCCCGTTGCGTTCAATCACACCGATATAACTGAATTCTTCCTCCGGCATTTTGCCTGCAAGGCGACGGGTAAGTACGTTTGAAAGCGCTATCACCGAATTAAGCGGGGTGCGCAGCTCGTGACTCATGCTCGAGAGGAATGTGTTTTTTAGTCGATTAGCTTCATCAAGTTGTTTTTTCTGCATAGCTAACTCCACGTTTTGTTCAGTAAGCTCGGCAGTTTGTGCTGCTAACTCCCTTTTCTGTGCTTCCAATTCACTGTTCTGGAATTCAAGCTGCTGGGAGAAATCAACCACTTTGCGGTAAGCCAGAATGCCTTGCATGCGCGCATTCAGAGTAGCCAAAACGCTTTGAAGCAATCTGGTACTGTTGTCGCTGAAACGCCTGATTGCTGCCAGCGAAATCATAGCAACAATCTCATCTTTTACAATGATTGGGATGGTAATGATTTCGCGTGGAACAAATTCGCCACTTACGGTGGAAAAAGTAAGATGACTCTCTTTGGGAATTTTGCTGATAAATTGCATCTGCTTCGTTGCCAATGCCAAGCCAAATTCGCCTTCAAAATTTACAGCAGAAAACGAATGGTATCCTGTGGCATTCATCCCGATACTTTCAAAAGGTTCAAAAGTTGTTTTCTCCTCGTCTAACAAATAGACGGCCCCCATTTGCGCTTCCGTATGTTGGAGCATGGCAAGCAAAAGGGCATGGCTAAAACGGTGTGCATCTTCTTCGCTCAGCATCACTCCGGCAAGTTGTGCGGCATGTTCATTCAGCGTCAATTCTGTTTCGATGGTGTTGGCTAACTCGTTGAAAGAAGCGGATAGCGTACCAAAAGCATTGGTCGAAACATAGGAACTTCGTGCAGTCATATCGCCCTCTCTGAATCGTTGCGTTGCATCCCTTAATTCACGCAAAGGGGTAAGAATATTGTGATTAATGATAGCAATGATGACAATAGTAAGGAGAATAATAAATGCAAGCAAAATTCCTAATTGACGATTCAGTGCAACCTTAAGGTCAGTAGCATTCTTCAATAATTGATCCGCTTTGTTCTGTGCGAACGTATCTATTTTATTTAATGTCAGTGTCAATTGCTCTCGTGCTTTACCAAGATCCCCGTTGCTTTTTATACGAGCCAGAGCTTCATCCATCTGACCGGATTCAGCTTGTCTCCATGCATCGTTTTCCAATCCTTTCCATAACACAAATGCCTTGTGAACGTCGTCAATATCGGTACGTGGTCCTAGATAATGGTCATACAGAACGTCGAATTGGCGGTCAGCATCTGCAATACGATCAGAAGCATATTGAATTTCTGCTTGTTGACTTTTTTTGTTAGCGTAAAGCATATCGTCTTTCGTTTCAAGGCGATAAGCCAACACATCCGTTTGAAGAGCGCCCAAAGCTCTACGAACTGCAAGAGGATGATTATACATATCAGAGGTTTGTTGGGCAATCTCATCTTTATCGTGCCAGGCAATAACGCCGAGCAACACCATGAACGACAAAATGATGCCGAAGCCAACCTGCAATTGAGTAGAGATTTTCACGTTAGATAGTTTCATGCGTAAATATTTTGTGCGGTTAAGGTCGTATGGAACTCGTATACTTAATTTTCATCGTTTTGGGAAATCCTATTACATGCTCGTTTCATAATAATATGTTAATAGTCGATCAATAACTGATTAACTGATTAATTCCGATTTCATTGACAGATTCACATTGGCATATTGGCATATTGGCACATTGGCATATTATCTTGCACTTTCATTAAACCTCGTTTTTCTGGCGCCTTCAGCCTTTGGGATTGACTATTCTCTTAAAAATGGCCGAATTTACAAAAACTTCCCGATAGTTGTTTTCTTTGACAATTTCCCGCTCTGTTTCGCCGGTAATTAAAAACCCATCGGCTTTAAGGTTATGCGAAATCTTATCAAGTATAAGGTTACGAAATTCGGGTTTATAATAAAACAGTAGGTTGCAACAAAAAATCACATCAAAATCACCGTAAATGCTTGCCTGCGGACTTACCAATTGTGCGTCCAACAGGTTAAACGTAGAGAAATCAACTTGTTGTTTTAATTCCGGCACAATGGAGAAGATATCGTTTCGCCGGTTAAAATAAGTTTGAACACGATGCAAAGTCGTTTTCTGGAGGGTCGCCCTTTGATAAATGCCTTTTTGAGCGGTGGCGATCTCCTCCGTATTACTATCAGTAGCAAAAATACGACAAGCAATGGTCGATTTTGCGGCAAGTGACACCTCATCCCAAAGCATGGCAATGCTGTATGCCTCTTGACCCGAAGCACAAGCCGCCGACCAAATCCTGATTTCTTTGTTGTTCTCTTGCTTCTTTTGTTCGATCAAAAGAGGTAAAACCATCTGTTCAATATAAGCATACGTGAGTGGATTGCGAAAGAACTCACTAAAAGAAATAGTTAACGAATCGACAAACGAATCCGCCTCACTCTTTGTGTTTTTCAAGTGATTGTGGTAATCGCGCACCGAATAACAGCCCGTGACAGACTGTCTTTTGGCGACTGACATCTCCAAAAACGAATCATCGTAGCGCGACACATCAGCTCCATACGTCTCAAACAATAGTGTGGATATGTCTTTTAGTTCGTCCTTCATGGTCTCTTTTCGTTGATATTATTTGTTTGGCTAAAGCCATAAAGTAAGATGCTTTATTGTAAATGGGCTAAAGCCCATTCCTATTCATAAATCTTTGCAGTAGATCCATTTACTTTTCAATATCACTGTGTCTTATATATGAATTGCCTCCAGATTTATCTGGAGGATTAGTTTATCATCATGACCTGTTTTGGGCTTTAGCCCAATTCTGGATGTTTTTTATTTTTTGATTCACTCTACGATGTTGTATTTCGGCTCTTTACCCATCTCTTTGAGCAGTAAATTTACCTCTTTTTTTAATTCAACCATCGTTAGTTCACGTCCGACGGTAAGTCGATGAAACCGTTCTAGTTCATTCATCTTTTTCGAGAGAGCTTCTTCGGCACGTTTCCGTTCAAGGAACAGCCCGACTTGATTGGCAAAAAGGGAAGCAAGTTCGCTGTTACGAATGGGTTTCCCTTTCGAATAAATAAGTGTGAAATCGCCAATTGACTTATTATCCTTGGCAATTTTTACAACCAACACTTCCCCAAGATGAAAAGTTTTCTCGACAATTGAACAGATGGGGCTTGGAATGTTATGTTCTGCTAATTCGGATACTGAACCAAATTTTGTAATGGCTTTGTCCTTTATTTTAGTAGCAAACAACGGATCAAGCTTCCACTTTTTGTTGATGATCTCAAACCCAAAAAATGACGAAGCTTTCTGAATGTCTTCTTTGATTCCAGCAAGTGCAACCGTGGTATAACCAAGTCCGCTATCATCGAAAAGATTAAAACTTAGGTATTTTGCGCCTGAGAGATCAAGTATAATATCGGCAATTTTTTGATAATCCACTTTCTCGGGATTTACATCAATTAGCTCCGAACTTTCAAAAAGCGCTCTTTTCAATTGAGCTTCACTTTCCTGTAATGCCATTTCTGCCTGCTTTCGTTCGGTGATATCCTCTTTTACCGCCAGAAAATGGGTAACAACTCCTTCATCATTGGCAATTGGGGCAATGAGCGCAGATTCGTAGTAGATATCCCCGTTTTTTTTACGATCCTGAAATTCACCTTGCCATTCTCTCCCTGCGATAATCGTTTCCCAAAGATGTTTGTACTCTTCTTGAGTAGTTGTGCCTGATTTCAAGATACGGGGATTTTTTCCCATCACCTCTTTGAAATTGTAACCGGTAACCTGCGTAAATTTCTGATTGACATATTCAATATTACCCTGAATATCAGTAATAATAATGGAAGCTGGGTTTTGATTCACAGCGCGTGAAAGAATTCTAAGCTGTTCATCCGCTTCTTTCTTTAAGCGAATAGCCGCTTTTTTCTCAATAGCCGCTTTTATGGCTGTTCCAATGCGGGTAATGTGTCCTTTGAGAATATAATCGTCAGCACCTGCTTTCATCACTTCCACAGCCGTCTCTTCATTGATAGTGCCGGTGACCAAAATAAACGGAATGTCAGGAATTGTTTCTTGACGAATAAATAACGCTTGCATACCGTCGAAAGAAGGTAACGAATAATCGGAGAGGATAAGATCTGGCTTAAACTCCTGAATGGCTTTACGAAAAGCCTCTTTAGTCTCCACAAGTTGATCAACAAACGAAATCCCATCTTTTTTAAGTTCTCGTTTGATCAGTTCTGCGTCCAAAGGGTTATCTTCCACCATCAGAATGCGTAAAGATTGTTCCATATATATTGCTGTTTTATTATTCATGACAAGGTCTAAGACATTAAGACTGAAGGGATCTGAATAGGCAATAAGAATTCTGCAATATATCAATGAGTCAATGTGCTCATAAGCTAATGATAATCTGACAATTCATTAATTCCTCTGGTTTTTTTTCTCTCCGTTGAAGAGATCGGGAGAACCCTTCCATTCTTCATTAACTTCTTGTAACTTCCAAATTCCTGCCGGCTACCATCTACCATCTACTATCTACTAAAAAATTATTTCGGTGGTTCGTTCAGCAGCAGCCAATACATCCCAAGTTCTTTTACTGCCTCGATAAATTTAGCAAAGTCAACCGGCTTTACGATAAAACTGTTTGCTCCAAGCTTATAACTCGCCACAATATCACTTTCTTCCTTGGACGATGTTAACACAACGATTGGAATGTGCTTTGTTCGCTCATCTGCTTTGACGATACGCAGGATCTCCAGCCCATCCACTTTCGGAAGTTTCAGATCGAGAATCACTAATTTGGGAGCGATGTTGCTATCTCTGTTGCTGTATTTTCCTGTTGCAAAAAAATAGTCAAGCGCTTCCGCTCCGTCCGTGACAACTTGAATGCTATTCGCAATGTTGTTCTTTTTCAGTGCCCGCAGCGTTAACTCGGCATCGTTTGGATTATCCTCAACTAAGAGAATATCAATGAACATGTTATTCATTTGTAAATCATTTTGATTTTAAAGGACAAATGGAATCCCCTGTTGCTTTATTTTCATGTATACAGCTGTTTGGTAAAACATGGAGATTTCATACATTTAACTTTATTAATTAGTAGCAAATCAATTATTTGTTATTTATTTATTGCCAATTAGATTGAATAACTGAATAACAGCAGATTCCATTGGCATATTGCAAATTAGCATATTGACACATTATTCGATTCCTTCAGACTTGCAGCTCCTATTGCCAATTGCCTCTGCGGTTACCTATTGCCTCCTTAAATTGACCATTACCTTGCTGCTTCCGATTCCTTCAGTCTTAACCCCTTCAGTCTTAACTCCTTTATCCTCCTTCTCTGCCAAGGTAAAATAGAACGTCGCTCCTTCGTTTACTTTTCCTTCTGCCCAGACACGTCCATTTAGACGATTCACAATGCGTTGCACAATAGCAAGCCCGACGCCCGTTCCGTCAAAATCGTTGATAGAATGCAACCGCTGAAACATGCCGAACAATTTACCGGAATAGACCATGTCGAATCCCGCACCGTTGTCTTTCACATAATAAACCGTTTCTGCATCTTCGGTTTTGTATCCAATCTCAATGATTCGGGTTGATTTCTGTGAAGTGAATTTGATGGCATTACCAATAAGATTTACCCATACCTGTCGCACCATCGAAGGATCACCGTAGGCTTCAGGCAACGGTGATAGCAAGAGCTTAATCTTGCATTTATCAGTTTCAGGAACCAATTCTAAATATACCGATTGGGATAATAGCTGCATATCAATCTTTGTAAACTTAATCTCTTGCCGGCTGATGCGCGAAAAAGATAGCAGGTCGTCGATCAATATTCCCATTTTTTGAGCATTAGCCGTTATAACCTGAAGCAGCCGTCTTGCTTCGGCATCGAGTGTTGCGCCATAGTCCTCCACCAGAATTTTGGCAAAACCGTCCAATGCTCTGAGTGGTGCGCGTAAATCGTGTGAAACCGAATAGCTGAATGCTTCGAGTTCTTTGTTGGCTGCCTCAAGCTGTGCCGTTCGTTCAACAACCCGTTGTTCCAGTTCTGCATTTAACTTTATAATCTCGTCTTGGGCAGCCTTGCGATCTGTGATATCACGAATAATACCTCCAATCGCTCTTCCCCCTCCCTGAAATGACATGGGGAATTTGGTTGTTTCGTAAATTCGATCGCCTATCTTTTCTTCAACAGTAAAAGAAGAAGTTGCTTTCAATACCTTTAGATCCGACGAAAGACAAGGATTCATGGCTGTTTCGCCGGCTAATTCCTGATCGGTTTTGTTGATGAGTTCTTCTTTTGCTCTGCCAAAAAATCGCGACATCGAATCATTTACCACAAGGTACCGGAATTGATCGTCTTTGATAAAAATCATATCCAAACTCTCGTTGATAAATGTTTGATAGCGAAGCTCGCTTTCTTTTAATGCCAACTCGGCCTCTTTGCGGTCGGTAACATCGAATTGGATTCCTTGCGAACCAATCACTTTTCCATCCCCCGACAATACCGGTGATTTTACTACCTGTAAATATTGTTTTGTGCCATCTGGCCGCGTATAGATTTCTTCAATCTCGATAGGTTTGCCGGTACGCATAATTTCTTCATGGTGCTCAATACCAACTGTAAATTTGTTCTGTCTGGAATTTTTTGTTAAAGTATTATTTGCTACAATTTCTTGTGGCATTTTACCAAGTATTTCATTCTTGTCAAGCTCTTTAAGCCTGCAAAATTCGTCATTGACAAAGATATAGCGGCCTTCGCTGTCTTTGCGAAAGACCCCTGCTGGTATATTTTCGACAAAGGAATGATAAAGCGCTTGCGATTCCTGCAACGACAGCACGGCTTTTTTCCGCTCTGTGATATCAGCCACAATGACCTGACCTGCTGGTTTGTTATTAAACGTGGTAGCTAACGAAACCACCTCAACATCAATAACCGTACCATCAAGTCGAATAAGTTTCTCTTCCATTGGAGGAACACTCTTCCCGGAAACCACTTCATTCACTCGTTTTATCACGTTATCAAGGCTCTCGGAGTGTACAATGGAAAGAAGCGGCTTGCCAATCAATTCTTGTTGATTGGAAGCGCCGACAATAGCAAGCCCTGCCGGATTGCTATAAACAAACTTACCTTCTTGATAGATGGCAATACCAACCGGCGAGTTTTCAACCAAATTGCGATACCGTTGTTCACTCTCAATCAGCGCCTCTTCAGCCTGCTTACGGTTGGTAATATCATGAACGATGGAATGCAGGTACTCTTTCCCGCCAATTGTAATTTTACTGCTAAACACTTCAACAGCCCTTATGCCATTCTTAAGACGATGACGAAGTTCAAAATGATTCTGTTGCCCGTTTATTACTTTGTTGACGCTTGTTGGAATTTCATCAGGAAGTACGTTGATTTGTTGAATACGCATCTGTCTCAGTTCTGAAAGAGACCATCCATAATACTTCACAGCAGCTTTATTGGCATCGACGATTTGAGTGGTTTCAGCATCAATTAACAGTTTAACCGCGGAATGGTTATCAAATATCGCACGAAACTTCTCTTCACTTTCCTGTAATGAAATTTCCGCTTGTTTGCGGCCAGTAATATCGATCAGTATTCCACGCACCAAAATCCCTTGTCCAACTTTGTTTCGCTCAACTACCCT
>DAIDKM010000040.1:0-230 GCA_027450045.1 Paludibacter sp.
GTCTGATTTTGTTGCATTCAGTGCACCGGAAGCCATTGTTCTCTTCGGAGGTTTGGCAAAAGCAGGTGATTTAATCTTGAAACCGGTTGTTGAAAATATGGAGAAAAATCTTCTGACTATCTGGAAAGGAAAAGTGAAAGTTCTATTCTCAACCCTCAAGGATGCCGATGCGGCTGTACTTGGTGCAAGTGCCTTGGCGTGGGAACTTTAAGTTTTAGTTAAAACAAAAA
>DAIDKM010000040.1:240-23807 GCA_027450045.1 Paludibacter sp.
TGCTCCTGCTGCTAAATAATTCACAATTAATTGCATAAAAAAGAGGCTGTCTCAAAAGGGAGGCAGTCTCTTTTTTTTTTGCAATTTCATATAAAATATTCTTCCAAAAATTTTCTATTTTTACAATTTATTTGTATCTTTATGACTGTATATCAAACATATAAGATATGGCAAAACCAATATTTAAGTCATACAATCAAGGTCAAATAAGCCTGTTTCCCGCCAGTTTAGATGAGAAAATTCCACAAGACTCACCTGTACGCACAATCAATCAAATAGTTGACAATCTGGATATCACCAACGTATTCGATACTTATAAAGGTGGCGGCACCAGTGCATACCATCCCCGGATGATGCTTAAAGTGATATTATACAGCTACTTGAACAATATTTATTCGTGCCGTAAAATCGAACAGGCACTTTTAGATAGAGTTAGTTTTATGTGGTTAGCAAGCAATCAAACCCCTGATCACAATACGATTAATCGCTTTCGATCTTCTCATTTAAAGAATACGATACATCAGATCTTTACCCAGGTGGTGGTCATGCTGGTGGATATGGGCTATTTAAGTTTGGATGTGATTTATGTGGACGGGACTAAATTAGAATCACGTGCCAACCGTTATACTTTTGTATGGCGCAAATCTGTAGAAAAGAACAAAGCAAAGTTAGAAGCAAAAATCCGTAAAGTACTGGAAATGGTCGAAGAGGGTATTGCACAGGACAATCAACCGGACGATGAGCCTCCTACACCCATCAACAGTGAAGAATTAAAAAAACGGATTGCTCAGATAAATCAGGAGAACCGCTCGAAAGAAGAGAAAAAATCAATAAAAACGCTTGAAGATAAGTATTTACCAAAACTTGAGGAATACGAAAAACACCTCAAAACGTTAGGCAGCCGAAATAGTTATTCTAAAACCGATCCGGATGCCACCTTTATGCGAATGAAGGAGGATCACATGATGAACGGTCAACTCAAACCGGCTTACAATGTTCAGATAGGAACAGAAAACCAGTTCTTTACTCATTATGATTTTTACCCTAATCCTACAGACACACTTACTTTTATTCCCTTTGTCAATGGGTTCAGCGAACGTTACGGTCTTCTTCCTGCCAAAACAGTAGCCGATTCGGGTTACGGCAGCGAGGAAAATTATGAGTTTATGGAAACAAATGAAATTGAACCGTTTGTAAAATACAACTATTTTCACAAGGAGCAGAAGAGGTCATTCAAAAACAATGGTTTTCTTGTTCAAAACCTGTATTACAATGCTCACGATGATTACTTTGTGTGTCCCATGGGCCAACACATGGAAAAAACCGGAACTACGGAGAGAAAAACTGATAACGGATATATCTCGAAAATAAGTGTTTATGAGGCAAAAAACTGTCAGGATTGTCCACTGAGGTGTTTGTGCCACAAAGCGAAAGAAAATCGCAGGATAGAAGTTAACCATAATCTAAACCGACATAAGCACAAAGTCAGGGAGCTGCTAAACTCTGAGGAAGGGCTTTTACACAGAAGCCGAAGACCCATAGAGCCTGAGGCGGTATTTGGTCAGACTAAATCCAATAAACACTACAACCGGTTCAGGCATTTTGATAAAGACAAAGTTATGATGGACTTTGCTATATTTGCTATTGCATTCAATTTGGGGAAAATGTATCGAAAAACTGAAAATATCAACAAAAACACACCCAAAACCGTAAAAAACACTCAATTATGTGTTTTGATCTTTTTTGTGGTTCAGTACACAAAAAAAAGTGCTGAATTTACAAGAAATGATTTCTCAAATCCTGAAATTGCAGCATAAGAAAAAAAAAAGAAGCTGGCCTTTATGAGACAGCCTCATTTTTTTATAAATGAATTTTATCTCAATTGATATTTCTTATTCCTCTTTAAGGGTTAGGGATTTATACACATCATCCAGTCCCAACAACTTCTGTTCTCCCGACTTCATATCTTTCAACATCACTTTACTTTCGTTCATTTCTGTTTCGCCCACAATGGCTACAAACGGAATTTTCTTGCTGTCGGCATAGCTCATTTGCTTTTTCATCTTGGCAGGTTCGGGGTAAATTTCCACGTTAATGCCGAGTTTGCGAAGTTCTTTTGCCCATGGCAGGCAAAATGCCAGCTCTTTTTCACCGAAGGAAACAAACAAAATCTGCGTCTGCTCCTCCGAAGTTTCGGGGTAAAGATTCAGTTGATTCAGTACGTCGTAAATGCGGTCGGCGCCAAATGAAATTCCCACGCCCGATACGCCCGGCATCCCGAAAACACCCGTAAGATTATCGTAGCGACCACCGCCTGTGATACTTCCAATTTCCACATCCAGCGCTTTTACTTCAAAAATGGCTCCGGTGTAATAGTTCAGTCCGCGAGCCAAAGTCAGGTCAAGTTCCACCTTAGTTTGCACTTGTACGCTATCGCACAGATTGAAAATGGTTTCCAATTCTTCCACACCTTTCAGACCAATTTCTGAACTTGCCAATATGGTTTTCAATTGGTTCAGTTTTTCATGATTAGTGCCGGAAAGATTCAAAATCGGTTGGATTTTCCCGATCGCTTCTGTTGAAATTCCTTTTTCAAAAAGTTCCTTATTCACATTTTCCAACCCGATTTTATCCATCTTGTCAATGGCAACGGTAATGTCGGTAATGCGTTCGGTTTCTCCCACTATTTCGGCAATGCCTGAAAGAATTTTGCGGTTGTTGATTTTTAGTATTACGTTAATTTTCAGTCGTCTGTACACTTCATCTACAATCTGAATAAGTTCTAATTCATTCTGCAGCGAATCGCTTCCCACCACATCCACATCGCACTGGTAAAACTCGCGGTAACGCCCTTTCTGTGGGCGGTCGGCACGCCACACCGGTTGAATTTGATAGCGTTTGAAAGGGAATGTAATTTTATCCCGGTTTTGCACCACGAAGCGGGCAAAAGGAACGGTCAAATCATATCGAAGTCCTTTTTCTGCTATCTTTGTAGTGATTTTGTTGCTGTTCTGCGCATTCCATTCGGCAGCATCGACAGATCCTGCAAAATCACCTGAGTTGAGTATTTTGAACAAAAGTTTGTCACCTTCCTCGCCGTATTTACCCATCAGCGTGGAAAGATTTTCAATGGCAGGCGTCTCAATTTGCCTAAACCCAAAAAGTTGAAATACACGTTTAATGGTGTCGAAAATGTAATTGCGTTTGGCCATCTCTTCCGGCGAAAAATCACGTGTTCCTTTGGGTATGGAGGGTTGTTGCATAGAAGTAAATTTTTAGTGCAAAGTTAAGGAAAAACGGGTAGCTCTGCAACGATATTTTTCAGACGTTTATTTGGAAGAAAAACAAGGACATGACCCTGTTTTTTCAACAAAATGACCGATGAAGTTAGTTTGAGCGTTAAGCCTTGTTTGGAAACGAAAATAACACTATATTTGCAGTCTCAAAAAAGATAATCAACGATTCATAAATAATAAGGAGGAAAATACCATAGCTATTCAAAAGTTCATGAAGAACGACAGACTAAAAGAATTACATCGAATTAATGAGCGCATTCGAGAAAAGGAAGTGCGCTTAGTAGGCGAAAATGTTGAAATAGGAATCTATCCGATTGAGGAAGCCTTGAAAAAGGCTGACATATTAGGACTTGATTTGGTCGAAATATCGCCCAATGCTGTTCCACCTGTTTGCCGAATCACTGATTATCAGAAATTTCTCTATCAGCAGAAAAAACGAGAAAAAGAGATGAAGTTGAAAGCCTCGAAAGTGGTTTTGAAAGAGATTCGCTTCGGTCCTCAAACGGATGAACATGACTACAACTTCAAATTGAAACATGCACAAGAATTTTTGAAAGATGGCAATAAGGTGAAAGCGTATGTCTTCTTCAAAGGCCGTTCCATTTTATTCAAGGAACAAGGTGAAGTCTTGTTGTTGCGTTTTGCAAACGATTTGGAAGATTATGCTAAAGTAGATTCATTACCTACACTCGAAGAAAAGCGTATGATCATCATGCTTTCTCCTAAAAAAGTTAAGTGACGCGTACAGTGTCGCTTTTTTATGCATTAAAAAATTATGTCCCAATTATTGAATCCATTTAATAGAAAACAACATGCCAAAAATGAAAACTAATTCCGGTGCAAAAAAAAGGTTTACCCTTACCGGAACAGGTAAAATCAAACGTAAACATGCCTTCAAAAGTCATATTTTGACGAAGAAGACTACCAAACAAAAACGTAATTTGACTCACAGCGGACTTGTCAGCGCTCCTGATATGAACAATGTGAAGAATATGTTGCGCTTACAGTAATCATGTTTCACGCTGTCAATTCTCTTTTTTTTAACCGAATGTTTAGCCTGAAGATCGCATATACTGCGACGCTACCATTCACAACTTATTAAACTATGCCCAGATCAGTAAATCATGTCGCTTCAAGAGCGCGACGTAAGAAGGTATTAAAATTAACCCGTGGCTACTTTGGCGCTCGCAGAAATGTGTGGACCGTTGCTAAAAATACATGGGAAAAAGGGTTGCAATATGCTTATCGCGACCGTAAAAACAAAAAACGCAGTTTCAGAGGATTATGGATTCAACGTATTAATGCTGCAGCTCGTTTAGAAGGATTATCCTATTCGAAATTAATGGGCGCTTTGCATAAAGCAGGTATTGTGATGAATCGCAAAGTATTAGCTGACCTTGCTATGAATCATCCCGAAGCTTTCAAAGCAATCGTTGATAAAGCAAAAAACGCATAATTCACTTAGTATGAATAATTGGGAAGGCCGACTCATTCGTTGAGGCGGCTTTTTTTGCTTCTATCATTTCATTCTCGGCATACACTTCTTTGGTAGAAAAATGAAACGAGTCCCCGCTTTTAATGGACGAGTTCCATACGACCTTTAAACAAATTATTCATGTGTATGAAATATTTTACGCATACCCTTTCCAATGGACTTCGCATAGTTCATTTACCCGATAATAGCCCCGTCTCGTATTGTGGTTTCGCTGTGAATGTGGGAACACGTGATGAAACTCCATCTCAGCATGGTATAGCTCATTTTGTGGAACATCTGCTCTTCAAAGGTACACACCACCGCAAAGCATGGCATATTCTCAATAGTATGGAGACGGAAGGGGGTGAACTTAATGCCTATACTACCAAAGAAGAAACCTTTGTGTATGCTGTCTTTTTGGAAACGGCTCTCGAAAAAGCGATTGATTTAATGGCCGACATGGTGGCAAATTCAATCTTTCCACCCAAAGAGATTGCTAAAGAGGCCGACATCATCCTTGACGAAATCGAGTCATATAATGATTCTCCTTCAGAACTTATCTTTGACGATATTGAACAATTACTTTTTGAAACATATCCGATTGGCCGCAATATTTTAGGAACGCCGGAAAGTGTAGCCGGTTTTGTCCGGCAGGATCTTATTCAGTTTCATGCCGAACATTATTGCAGCGATCGAATGCTTTTCTTCTCGCTTGGAAACACTGATTTTCAGAAATTAGTGCGTTTGGGCGAAAAATATTTGACTTCTATTCCTGCATCGTCGCAACTTTATCAACGTGAGGTTCCGCAATTGTATTTGCCGAAGCAGCACGTTGTGCATAAAGACACACATCAATCCCATTTCATCTTAGGTAATAGAGCCTATTCCTTGTCGCATCCTAATCGATTACCCTTCTATTTATTGAATAATATTTTAGGCGGTCCAGGAATGAATAGTTTGCTGAATCTCTCATTACGTGAGCGAAGCGGATTGGTTTATAATGTAGAATCAAACTATACTCCTTATACGGATACCGGAACATTTACCATCTATTATGGCACTGATCCTAAAAACCAGGATAAATGTCGGGCTTTGGTTCGTAAAGAATTAGATAAATTGAAAGAAAAACCATTGTCTGAAAGGCAATTGGATAAAGCAAAGCATCAATTGTTGGGTCAATTAGCCATTGCAGCAGAAAACAAAGAAAGTATGGCGCTCGGTTTTGGCAGAAGTATGTTGCAAATGGGTGCTTTCGAAAGCATAGATGACATTATGGCAAGCTTGCAACAAATTGAACCTCTCGACTTGCAGACTATTGCTCAAGAAATATTTGATGAGAATCAACTCTCTTCGTTACTTTACCATGAGTAGTGTGCTCCTGTTTTGAAATCATGGTTATTATTAAGAGAATAAAATGTTGTGTGGCACCGTTTTTGCAGTGTCATCAACAGCCATGTAGTAACAACTTTTAGGAAGATAGACTTGGAAATGGCTTGAAAAATGACTATCTTTGCATGCTTATTTTTGTCAATATAACACATGAGACAACTAAAAATTACCAAATCAATTACTAATCGCGAAAGTGCTTCGCTCGATAAATATTTGCAAGAAATTGGTCGAGAAGAGTTGATCACGGTTGAAGAAGAAGTTGATTTAGCACAACGTATCCGTAGAGGTGATCGTCAAGCATTAGAGAAACTTACCCGAGCTAATTTGCGTTTTGTCGTTTCTGTGGCAAAGCAATACCAAAATCAAGGACTGAGTTTACCTGATTTGATTAACGAAGGTAATCTTGGTTTGATTAAAGCGGCTGAGAAATTTGATGAAACGCGTGGATTTAAATTCATATCGTATGCGGTGTGGTGGATTCGCCAATCGATTTTACAGGCTTTAGCTGAACAATCGCGTATTGTACGTTTGCCTTTGAATCAGGTAGGTTCATTGAACAAGATCAATAAAGCATTCTCCAAATTTGAACAAGAAAACGAACGGCGTCCTTCTGCTGAGGAATTAGCGGAAAAATTGGATATTCCGGTTGAAAAGATTGCTGAAACTATGAAAGTTTCAGGGCGTCATATTTCTGTCGATGCACCTTTCGTTGAAGGAGAAGACAACAGTTTGCTTGATGTACTGATCAATGAAGATGCCCCTCATGCAGATCGTGGCTTAATCAACGAATCATTATCGTTGGAGATTGATCGTGCGCTCTCAACGTTGAGTGAGCGTGAAGGGGAAATTATCAAGATGTTTTTTGGTATTGGACGCGCAGAAATGACCTTGGAGGAGATTGGTGATGAATTTGGCTTGACTCGCGAACGTGTTCGTCAAATCAAAGAAAAAGCCATTCGCCGCTTACGAGCTAACTCACGCAACAAGCTTTTAAAGAGTTTCTTAGGCTGATTTTATCCCTATAATTTTTTAATCACGGTTTCATTCCATCGAATGAGGCCGTTTTTTTTGTTTCTGCTATCCTAATAAATAGATAGTGAGCGCCATCGTGATCATTCCACTTAATAAACCAATTTTTGTCAACTTATGTTTGCCATAACATTCGGCGGATGGAAGCAATTCAATAAGCGATATATAAACCATTGTACCTGAAACAGCTCCTAAAACAATGGCTTGCAAAAGCGGTGTCCACGACGGCAATAAAAAGATCCATGCCAAAAGTGCGCCAAAAGGAGATGCCATTCCGGTAAGGATAGCAACTAAAAACGCTTTACCTCGTTTGCCGGTAGCTTGATAAATCGGAGCTGAGATAGAAATGCCAATAGGAATATTATGAAGAATGATTGCGATGACAATGGGAATAGCAAGGTTGATATGCGAAATGCCTACGGTAAAAATGGCGATGCCTTCGGGGATGTTATGCAGCGATACCGCAACGGCAATCATCATCCCGACTCTTTTCAGATGTAACAGTGAAGCCGGATCATTATTCCCGTGTGTGTGGGGGTCTGATTCGTCAGGTGTATGCTCATGATGCGGAGCGACCCAATCGAGCAATAACATGATGCTAATGCCGGCAAAAAAGGTGATCATCATCCACAGGAACGCATTGCCTGTGTGTACATTTTCGGTAAACAAAGCCTGACTTTCGGGAAAAATATCGACAAAAGAGACAAATAATAAAACGCCGGCAGCCAATCCTAACGAAAAAGAGAGAAACGAACGGTTTGAACGGTGTGTGAAAAAAGTGAGCCAGCTTCCAATTCCAGTGGATAATCCGGCAATCAGAGTCAATGAAAAGGCGATGATGATGGAAGAAGAAGCCATGTATGAAACCAAGTTGATGTCTTACAAAGATACAATTTATTTTTTAAGCATAAAAAAGCGCCTTCTTCTTACATTCATTTCAGTGAAACCTGTTTTCCATGTCTAAATAATGACTATATTTGTTCACTAAAATTCTAAAGATTCAAATTTGTTGTAAATCAAATAGATAGCTTGCTACTATGGTTAATATTCGAGAAGCCGTCACTCGCAGAGAACTAAAAAAATTTATCTTATTCCCTTTTACCCTTTATAAAAACGACAAAAATTGGGTTCCACCTCTCATAATGGATGAGTGGAGCACGTTTGACAGAAAAAAAAATCCTTCTTTTGCACATTGTGAAGCAGCCTATTTTTTGGCTTACAAAGATGGGGTAGTGGTTGGTCGTGTCGCTGCCATCATAAATCACAAAGCTAACGAACGTTGGAATGATAAAAGAACCCGTTTTGGATGGATTGCTTTTGTCGATGATGAAGAAGTCTCCAAAGCGCTCTTGGATGCAGCCGAAGCCTGGGGCGTAGCAAAGGGAATGAAAGGCATTCATGGTCCGCTGGGTTTTACTGATCTTGATCCTGAAGGTATGTTGGTGGAAGGATTTGACCATTTGCCAACTATTACTAGCGCGTATAATTATGCCTATTTTCCCCGTCATTTGGAAAAACATGGCTTCACGAAATCTATTGATTGGGTGCAATATAAATTTCAATCCTCGCTGCCTGTACCTGAAAAAGTAGCGCGGATCAACCAATTGATTACCAATAAATATCATGTGCGTACGTTGGTAATGTCCTCGAAAAAGGAATTGCGTAAATATTTGGTCAGCTTTTTCCAGACATTAAATATATCGTTTCGCGATTTGTATGGGTTTACAGAACTTTCTTCCAAACAGGTTGATTATTACATAAGCCATTATTTTGGGTTTGCTCGTCCCGAGTTAATCTGTTTTGTAGTAGATGAAAAGGATGAGGTGATTGGTTTTGGAGTGAGTTTTCCTTCTTTGACGAAAGCGTTTCAGAAAGCGAACGGAAGGATATTCCCTTTTGGATTTATCCATATTTTAAAGGCGTTATATCGGTATGACACCGTCGACTTTTATTTGACGGGCGTACATCCTGACTGGCACCGGAAAGGCATTCATTCTCTTTATCATGTGGCGATGAACGAAGTGTATATTCAGCGTAACATCCATACAGCCTTTTCAGCCGGTCAATTGGAAACCAATCACAATGCTTTGGGTATCTGGGATAATTATGAAAAAGAGCCTTGGTTTCGAACGCGTTGTTATATTAGAAATTAGCCAAAACAAAATAACGCTTGATTGTTGGAGTAAAGCATTGAATTAGATGTTTAACCATGTTATCTTGCTCCGTTTCACAAATAACAAGGATGAGCTGGCTTGTCTAACGAAGATGTTTGTATAATAAGCATTTGATGAAAAATTCTTTCAAAATTTACCCGATTGAACTGATCTCTTTTGTGTGGATATTCATTACGGGATTGTTTATCATTGTTTTTCCGTATTCAGTAATTCACACCACTGAAACTCATTTATTACGAGAGAGAGCCTTTATCTTAGCCGGTTTTGGAGCGTTGATCTACCTTCACAAAAGAACCCGATGGGATTTTATTCGTTATTTTCGGCAGTTGATTCCAATTGTCATGATTATCTATTGGTATCCTGAAACATATTATTATAACCAGGCGTTTTTTAAAAATATCGATCCGTTTTTGATTTCAGCCGATCAATGGCTATGTGGATTTCAGCCAAGTACGATGTTTTCTTATTGGATTTCAGCACCTTGGTTTAGTGAATTGATGAACTTCTCGTACGTGTCGTTTTATTTTGTGCTTATTTTTGTCCATTTCTATTTTTTAATCGTCAATCAGAAAAAAGCGTTTTTTACGGCTTTTGTCTTGTTGAACTCCTTTTTGTTGTTCTACGCTTTTTATATTATCTTGCCGGCCGAAGGGCCTCAGTTTTTTGTTTGTCACAATCCTGCATTGGCATTGCCTATGACTGGCCCGATGCGTCGGTTGGTGTTGTTTTTTCATTCGTTAGGCGAAGTGCCCAACGGAGCGTTTCCCAGCTCGCATGTTGGTCTTATGATGACTTATATGATTTTGTTGTGGTTTCATGGGCGTAAAGTGTTTGTGTGGTTGTTACCCTTTTCGCTCTTGTTAGCGATGTCCACTGTTTACATAAAAGCTCATTATTTAGTGGATGTTATTGCTGGAGCTGCTTTTGCCTTTCCTTTCTATTTTTATAGTGTTTGGTTATGGAATAAACTTAACGAGTGGCTTCAGCCCGTGCGAAAATAAATTGCTTAATAAAGCGATTGTATGGAAAAAATGATAGAAGAGAAATTGATGGACGATTTGAAGAATCCCCAGCGGCGAAGCAGGGCGTTCGGTCAGCTCGTGAAAGAATATCAACAACCTATCTATTGGCATATTCGTAAAATGGTACTCTCTCACGACGATGCTAACGATATTCTCCAAAATACTTTTTTGAAAGCCTGGTCTGCATTAGATGCTTTCCGTGGTGAATCGAAACTTTCTACCTGGCTTTTCCGCATCGCAGTAAACGAATCCCTGACTTTTTTGTCAAATCAACGGGAGAAATTCAACGTGTCGATTGATGAGATGCAAGAAAATTTATCCCAAGGTCTCGAAGCAGATTCTTATTTTTCAGGCGACGAAGTGCAATTGCAATTTCAAAAGGCGATTCTTACATTGCCCGAGAAACAACGATTGGTGTTTAATATGAAATATTTCGACAATTTGAAATATGAAGAGATGGAAGAAATTCTGGGGACGTCTGTTGGCGCCTTAAAAGCTTCTTACCATCATGCTGTAAAAAAAATCGAACAATTTTTGTTGCGTGAGGTTTAAACCTTTGATCTTCTATTCCGTCAAAAAAACGACTAAAGATATACAATCATGGACTTAAATAACAATTTTGACAAAAGCAATCCATTTACTGTGCCTGAAAATTATTTTCAAGATTTTCAAGCTAAGATGGAAAGGATGACGCGGCCGGTCATGATTCCATGGTATAGGCAAGTGCGATCATGGGCTGCAATGGCTGCTGCTGTGGCAGGAATTGTCATCGGCACTCATTTTATGTTTCCAGCTCAGCCGACTGTCCCTCCATTGACAGAGGAAGAAAATTATGTGCTTAGCCAGGTGGATGAGCCTGCTTTGGTCGATTATCTGGCAAGCATGGATCAATCTACTACTTCATCTTCATCACAAGAAACGAAATGATCGTTCAGTTCTATGGTAAAGTAGGTTGCAAGCTGTAGATATGTCGATTCAATGAAAAAAAATAACATGAAACGAACTTGACAAAATTAAATAACATTGACTCACATGGGAATGATCAATTTGTCATGGAGTTCCATCTGCCCTTAATAAAAAAATAAATTTGAACAGATGAAACGAACTTGCACAGGCTTTCGCCCAAGAGGTTAAGTATGCTAGCGAGTTCCATGTTCCTTTTAATGTAAAATAAAATAAACTCACATGAAACGGATCTTACTTTTTACCGGAATGCTGATATTATTTGCGGGTGCGGGTTTACAAGCCCAGGGAAGGCCGAATAACCATCAGCAGATGTTGAATCAAATACGACAAAAAAAGGTAGCATTCATTCAACAGCGATTGAATTTGACTCCTGAACAAGCTAAGCAGTTTTGGCCTGTCTATTATGAATATGAGCAAAAACGCTGGGATCTTATGAAGGCTTCGCGTGACAACTTCAGACGCTTCAAAGGTGCAAAAGGTACTACTGCTAATTATGAACAGATGACTGACAACATGATCAATTTCGACTTGATGCGTGCACAGTTGGCTAAAACATTTTACGAACAATTCAAGAGGATTCTGCCACCTCAAACGTTATTTCAATATTATGTGGCCGATAAAGAATTTAAAGAATGGCTTTTACAGGATATTAAACGCAAAGCCGAAGAGCATCCTCATCGGTAAAAATGGCAAAGAGAAAAATTAAAGCAAATGCCTCCCAATGTGGAGGCGTTTTTTTTGTCCGAAACTGACTTTTTGTCATAATTATTCGTGCAATAAGGAATATGGAGGAACTACTTCTGCCAAAAAAATCGTTTTGCCGGATGAAGTGAAGATTGGCACATTCTTTGTTGAATCATCAACGTTCTCGTTTATAATGGGACAAAGAACACGAATATTCACTCACAATATTTATATAAAACTATGGGAAAAATTATTGGAATCGACTTAGGAACCACCAACTCGTGTGTGGCTGTGATGGAAGGAAACGAACCGGTTGTTATTGCTAACAGTGAAGGGAAACGTACTACGCCTTCTATTGTGGCTTTTATCGACGGCGGTGAACGTAAAGTGGGAGATCCTGCAAAGCGTCAGGCAATCACAAATTCGCAAAAAACCATCTTTTCAATCAAACGTTTCATGGGCGAAACGTATGATCAAGTGACGAAAGAAATTAATCGCGTATCCTACAAAGTGGTGCGTGGTGAAAACAATACACCGCGTGTTGACATTGATGGCCGTCTTTATACACCGCAAGAAATTTCAGCTATGATTCTTCAAAAAATGAAGAAAACGGCAGAAGATTATTTAGGTCAGGAAGTCACTGAAGCAGTTATCACAGTTCCGGCTTATTTTAGCGATGCACAACGACAAGCCACGAAGGAGGCCGGCGAAATTGCAGGTCTTAATGTCCGTCGTATTGTCAACGAACCTACCGCTGCTTCATTAGCTTATGGGTTGGATAAGGTACACAAAGATATGAAAATTGCCGTTTTCGACTTAGGTGGCGGAACATTCGATATTTCTATTCTTGAATTGGGCGACGGCGTTTTTGAAGTAAAATCAACCAATGGCGATACACACTTAGGTGGTGACGACTTTGATCACGTGATTATTGATTGGTTGGCACAAGAATTCCTGAACGATGAAGGCATAGACTTGCGTAAAGACCCTATGGCATTGCAACGTTTGAAGGAAGCTGCCGAAAAAGCCAAAATTGAATTATCAAGCTCTACTTCAACGGAAATTAATTTGCCGTATATCATGCCGGTAAATGGGATTCCAAAACACTTGGTAAAAACCCTGACACGTGCTAAATTTGAACAATTGGCCGATTCTCTGATTCAAGCTACGATGGAACCTTGTCGCAAAGCGTTGGCTGATGCTAATATGAAAATTACCGATATTGACGAGGTGATTCTTGTAGGTGGTTCAACACGTATTCCGGCAATTCAAACACTTGTTGAAAAATTCTTTGGCAAAGCTCCTTCTAAAGGGGTAAACCCTGATGAAGTTGTTGCTGTGGGTGCAGCTATTCAAGGCGCTGTGTTAGCCGGCGATGTGAAAGATGTGTTATTGCTCGACGTTACGCCTCTTTCATTGGGTATCGAAACTTACGGTGGAGTAATGACTAAGCTAATTGAATCGAATACGACGATCCCGACCAAGAAATCGGAAATATTCAGTACGGCTGCTGATAATCAACCTTCTGTCGAAATTCGTGTGTTGCAGGGTGAACGTCCGATGGCGCGCGATAACAAACAAATCGGTGTTTTCCACTTAGATGGAATTCCTGCTGCACCTCGTGGTGTGCCTCAAATTGAAGTTGCTTTCGACATTGATGCCAACGGTATTTTGAAAGTATCGGCTAAAGATAAAGCTACCGGTAAAGAACAAAGCATTCGTATCGAAGCATCGAGTGGATTGACTGATGCTGAAATTAAACGAATGAAAGAAGAGGCTGCTGTAAATGCGGAAGCCGATCAACGCGAAAAAGAACGTGTCGATAAGCTGAATCATGCTGACAGTTTGATCTTTAATACTGAAAAACAATTGGCGGATCTTGGCGATAAATTCCCTGCCGATAAGAAAGCTCCGATTGAAGCCGCTTTGAACAAATTGAAAGAAGCGCACAAAGCACAGGATTTGGCTGGTATTGACGCTGCTTCTAAAGAACTGGAAGGTGTGCTGCATGCTGCAAGTCAGGAAATGTACAATGCACAAGCCGGTGGCGCTCAGGGCGCTCAACAAGGTGATTACCAACAACAACAACAATCGGCAGGCAGCGATGCTTCCAATGGAGGTAAGGACAATGTTACCGATGTTGATTATGAGGAAGTAAAATAATTGCTGTAACCAAGCAATAAGCAAAAATGCGAAACCGCTGTAAGTATATAACTTATAGCGGTTTTTCTTTTTAGTATCCGATATTCCCTGTTTTGTAAATCAGATATTTATTGTATGTTTGTGATGGATTTTGAATATAACGAAAAGTATAGCAATTTGTTACAGACAGAAGCGTTGTCTTGAGTCTCATCTGGCTATAATGTAAAAAATCAACGATAATCAATGGAAACCATTCACAACATAATGTTTGGGAAACTTCGACCATGGCTCGAAAGCACTATGCAAGTGGATGAATTTTACAAACCGGAAATTCGCTCTTTAAAGACTATTCAAACAGCATTTAATCCACATTATGAATTAAAATTTATTCGTCACTTCTCAAACAAAACTCAGTATTACAAAAAACTGATTGACAACGATATTACTGACTATTGTAACACACTTTTCCACGAAACGGGAAATGTCGGTACAAATCGTGTGAAGTACAAGGTAAACAAAGCAAACAAAGATTTGTACGCCAGAATAAAAGAACTATCGGAAATCATACGCACGCAAAATTTTGATTTGTCGTATATCAACTCCTCGCATGTTGATTTTTCAACGGATAAACCCTATAAGGAATCTACCTACATAACTTTCTATCTTCTTTCAGCTTTGATCGCTTGTTGTATGGAGGTGCAAAAGCACTTTCTTTCCTCCATACACGAAGACGACATCATGGAGGTGAGCGATTTCTACACTCGTTTACTTCAACAACAGGCTCCTGCAAATACCTACATCAGCGAAAGTATAACCATTCCGGTTGAGGAAGTACCGTCCATGCCACAAAAAGCAAATGAGGAGGAATTTTCAACCCAATATGCCCAAGACAAATATTCTCTATTTATGGAAGTTGTTGTCCCGTATCGTTTCGAAGAATTACCAAAATATAAAGCGTTGACTCAGGCAGGTAAAAACAGGCTTGCCCGACTCATTGTAGAAAATCCTGTTCATTATGCTATGGCAATGCTATCCTTCTTGGAGTATCTAAACTTACTCAAAAAGACATATTATTTGAATAACGAAAAGATGTACAAGCACATTGCAAAAGCATTGGGTTTTAATGTCAGAACGATTAAAGGAAATCATTTAGTGCTAAATCCAAACTCAAAAGAGGATAGATATAAATATCCAGCAGCCGATTTTGTAGGAAAAGTCAAAGAAGATTACGAAAATTTATTGGCTGAAAACCCCTTTCAATAAGCATTCCCCCAAAATATGGGGGATACGTTTCTGATTTTTGGGTGAAGGCAGCCCAAAATCCCCCTCATTCTTTTGCACCACGATTTCAATCGAAGTCGTGGTTTTCTTTTTATTGGCACGAAAGAAAGCCCAACCGCCGAAAACAAATAACATGATGTTTTCAAAAAAAAATTCTTTCAACAAGATGCCCCAAACAATGGTGGCTTCAACGAACAAGGTCGAAAAATCGGGAACCTTGTCAGGTACAAAACAACCGGCGACACAAGAAGCCGATCGTTGGCTCAATCTCGACGAACTTCGTCAGTATCATCCCGCACATCCTGCAGCGAAAACGATCTATGCCTGGGTCGCACAACGTCGTATTCCCAACTATAAACAGGGACAACGTGTCGTGTTTCTCAAAAGCGAAATAGACGCTTGGCTGCTTTCGGGAAAACGGAAAACATCCGCTGAGATTTTGGCTGAATTGCAAGAAGTGGTAACTAACCTTGGGAGGACACCGCGATGAGTGATATTCAAAACGTGAAAGCGGTCATCGATGAACTCCGCAAAGATCCGGATTCGTTTGTATCCATCATCGAAACTCGTTGTGCTAAATGTATGTATTGCACCGATAAATCGACTGAACAACCTGCTTCCCTCGAACAATGGATCGACAATCAGGATGTGATGCAATCCCTGCATATTAGCCCCAGAACCTTGCAAACGTTGCGCTCGAATGGCACGTTGCCTTTCTCCCGGATTGGCAATAAACTCTATTATCGGAATTCCGACATACAACGGATTTTGCAAAACCATTACACCATGATGAAACTCCGTGATAGTGAGAGCAGAGCCAAACTTCACGGAAACAAAGCCCAAAGCTATGGAAATGGCAAATAATCATTCTATTACCACGCTCATACCCTCCTTTCCCGGGAGGGATGAGTGGGGGGTTAAACAAGCCATATTGAATAAAACGCACTACGGGTTGAACATTTACGCTCACATATTGCAGTTTTACTATCCTGATCAAATACTCCTCTCCATTTCAGGGAAGAGTTGCGCGCCCGCTCGCAATCCGTTCAATGACGGCAAACGAACGTTGAATATTCATGTTACAGACAAATGGCTGGCTGCCCACACCGACAGTGAAAACGCTATTCCCGATGGTGATGTATTCAGTTTTGCCGAACTGCATTACAAACAATCGGGTGATGATCTCTTGCAAACGATTAACAAAGAGATGTGCCTGCATATAGGTGAAAAAAGCGGATTTTACGCCAACCGCAGCAAAGCAAAACAATTACCGGTAGAAGTTGTAGCACCTGTTGTTCCTTCCAAAAATCAAAATTCCTTATTTCCTTCTCCTCAGGAAGAAAATACCCGAAGTAGGATAGAGGTAGGAGAAGGAACAAGAGTGAGGACTTTCTCTTTCTTCAAAGCTCCAATCAGTAACACGAAACCGCATAAAACCGTAACGTTGTTGCAGGTATATAATGCCATTAAAGGCGATTATTACAAGCAGCGCACCGAAGAGTTACGTGCAATGCTATCTCCCCATTCTTTAGGAGAAGGATCGGAAGAGATGTATCGACAAGCCCGTCAGTACAAAGCCCGGAACTTCGACTATTGTACCTTTTCCGGCGTGTTCTCCACCCGAAGCGATAAAGCAATTATCAAACATTCAGGACTTTTGTGTGTTGATTTCGATCACCTGAATTCTTCTTCTCTTTTGAGGAGTGAGCTTGTCGAACTCCGTGGCGCCTTGCTTACCGATAACTATTTCGATACGCAACTGCTGTTTGTCAGTCCTTCAGGCGATGGTCTCAAATGGATCATATCCATTGACATCTCTCAAACTTCACATGGCCGATATTTTGCTGCCGTGGCTAACTATATCCGTCAAACTTATGGCGTTGAAGTGGATAAATCAGGACGTGACATCTCCCGTGCCTGCTTCTTGCCCCACGATCCCAATGCCTACATTAATCCATTAATTTTACAATAGCATGAACAAGAAAATATTTAATCCAGCCGATTGGCAACCCAAAGATTCTGAAAAACAACCCATAGCGAATAGTTCCACGAAAAGCCTACCTGTCGCGGAGATTGGTACGACTGAGATAGATGTCATTACACAACGCATCGAAGCAACCTCCCTCGACATAGCTCCAAACTATGCCGATTGGCGCGATCTTGGCTTTGCCCTCGCTGACGCGTTGGGTGAAAGTGGTCGTCCATACTATCACCGGTTAAGCCGTTTCTATTCCGGTTACACCGCAACGGAAACTGATAAGCAGTTTGATAACTGCTTGAAAGCTCACGGGCATGGCATAACGATCAAAACCCTCTTTCACCTTGCCAAATCCGCAGGCGTTGATATTGCCCTGAGGTCAACTCTCTGTGGTTACCCTGATAGTAGCAATTCGGCCAATTCCTCCAAATCCTCATTTCCCCATTATGGGGAATATGGGGATTTGGAGGTAACTGATTCTTCTTTGGACGATTTGGTGGGAGTTTCCCTGCCCACGTTTCCGGCTGAAGTCTATGCTGATCTTCCGTTTCTACTCCGACTTGTGGTTGAAAAATCGATCTCACCGGAGGATAAAGACCTCCTTTTGCTTGGCTCATTGGTTGCGTTGTCCGCTTGCCTACCCAATATTTATGGCATTTATGCCGAAAGGGAAGTCTATCCCAACCTCTTTCTGTTCGTTACCGCCCAAGCCTCTGCGGGTAAAGGCCGTTTAACGCTTTGCCGTAAATTAGTGGAACCCATCCATAAAGCGCTCCGGGGGCAAGCCAGAGACGAATTTGAGGAGTATCAACGTACTCTGGCAGAATATACCGTAACGAAAGATAAATCAGCGCTGGATCGCCCACAGGAGCCTCCCATGCGTATGCTCGTCATCCCTGCCAACAACAGCGCAACAGGCGTTTTTCAAATTCTCAACGATAACCGCGGAATAGGGCTGATTTTTGAAACCGAAGGCGACACCCTCGCACAAACATTCAAGTCCGAACATGGTAACTATTCCGATGGGTTTCGCAAAGCGTTCCACCATGAGACCATTTCATACAACCGCCGTAAAGACCGCGAGTTCGTTGAACTCCAGACACCCCGTCTTTCAGCGTTGTTATCCGGTACGCCAAAACAAGTTTCAACCCTCATTCCCAGTGCCGAAAATGGACTTTTCAGCCGCTTTATTTTCTATTTTATGAACATCCGTCCCGAATGGAACGATGTCTTTGCCGGAAATGCCGACCAAACGCTTGATAACTATTTCGACCACCTTGGTAGCCAATTTTTCGATCTTTACAAGTACCTGCAACGCTTTTCCCGGCCATTACGCTTTTGCCTCACACCAGCTCAGCAACAAACATTCAATGCCTATTTTTCTCAAACGCAAAGTCAATATCTCTATCTTTGCGGGATGGATTATCTTGCCACCATCCGGCGGCTTGGACTGATCACGTTTCGCATTGCCATGATACTCTCTGTCCTCCGTATTCAGGAAAAAGATCCGATAAAAACTTTGCTTGTCTGTTCCGATGCCGATTTCAATGCAGCCATGGCAATGGTAAAAATACTTGTTCAGCACGCAGCGATGGTATTCCAACAACTACCGTCAGAAACCGTCACAACAGCTCCGAAAAATCAAAAACAACAATTATTAGACGACCTTCCGAAGGAGTTCTCCCGAAAAGAGTACCTCGTTGTTGCTCACAAATTGGGCATTCCCGACAAGACCGCCGAAAAGCATATAAAACGCTTTGAAGTCAATGGTTTAATCAATCATTTTGGATATGACAAGTACAAGAAATTATGATACCCGCCTATTCAAAAACAACTCAAATTCTACACCAAACAGGTTTTCAAAACCTGTTTGGTGTAGAAATAAATAATTATCTATCTTTGTCTATATTCTCGCAATCCGGAAAGATCAAAGTCCAAATTAGAATGATTATGCTATTTACAAATAAAATCAGGCAATTAAGAGAAGATAGAAGACTGGTTCAATGACATTTATACGTTTTATTATAGATAGATATGCCAATGTATGGCAAAATTGAGCGGGATGAGCGTCCGGCTAAACGAAGTGGTTGCCATTGCAGACATTCTTTCCACTGACGAAACAGAATTACTTACCCATTGATTAGCTGATAAGGGTATGACGGTAGGGAATAAAAAAATATTGGTAGACAAGGCATTGAAAGTAGCTATAGAAATATGACCTAACAGGTTTTTAAGTTCGACGAAGAAATAAGATACAAGATGAACAGGGTTCCATACATCCATAATATAGAAAAATTGAAATAATCGTATGAGAAAATACTTTTTAGTTACCCTTTTGATGATCCTCTCATGGGGTATTTCTCTCTCGGTAAATGCCGAGGAGACGAATCAACAAAGCGTTAGTTTTCCCGTCTCTCACTGGCTTGCAGCAGGTCCGGTAGCTGTACGAATGCCCGTTTTTTATCAAAAAAACAACATGATGGGAAAGCCGTTCTCTCCGGTTGACCTGTTGAAATTTCAGCAAAAACCGGTTACGGATGTCAAAGCGGGAAGTGACTTCCTGATTTCGGATGGGAAAAAGGTGGTTTGGGAAAATCAGGATGGAACCGTCAATACTTTATGTGCTGATTCTCTGGCTTTAAAATGGCAGGCTTTTTATATACAGGCTAACCGGTATGTGCCTGTTAACGTTACCGTGAACACGGCACAGGATTTTGAACTTTTTGTCAATGGCAAACTAATGCTTTCAAAATATGACGCTGACGGCAAAGAAGCGCAAAAGAGCGACTCACTGAAACTGGAGCCGGGTACGTATCTTGTTGTGATAAAAAGCCTTTACCGGAAAAAATTTAATGCTCCTTGGCAGGTAGGCACGAAAGTTTCTTACGATGAGAAATTTACCGATCAAGCTATCAGTCTCTCCACTTCGGATAAACAGCTTTTAGACCTTTCTCATATCTTGCTCGGCAAAAAGATTACTAACACGCAGCTATCCGATGACGGAACGTTGGTACTTCTGAATTTCTCGGAAGCCTATCCTCCTGATGGGAAAACAGTCAATTGGTTTGAAGTAAAAAGAATTGCTGATAATAAAGTTATTTTCAGCTCACTGCACAGCGATCGCAACCAGGTAGAATGGGTTCCCGATTCACATAAAATTACCTATATTGCCGAAGATGGCGTTTCAAAGGCATTGATGTGCTATAATGTGGATACCCATCATGAAAAGGGGTTGATGGATAAACTCGAACGTTTTTCGGGTTATGAATGGGATCATTTTGGTAAATACCTGATTTTCTCGATCGAAGAAAAATACGAAAAAGATACTTCCGGTGTATTTATGCTTCGCGGCATGGAAGACCGGCAGCCTTCGTACCGAACACGAACACAGCTTTTTATGTTGAAGATGAGCGATCTTTCCGTAACGCCTCTTACTTATGGCTATTTGACCAATAATTTGGAAGATATTTCACCCGACGACCAGCGAATCCTGATTACACAGAACTTCCCCGACTATACGGAACGTCCATATACGAAACAGGTGATGATGGAGATGAACCTGAATACCATGAAAATGGATACGTTATGGTTTACCGGCTTTGGAGGCGATGCAGTCTATTCTCCTGATGGAAAACAACTTTTGGTAACCGGAAGCCCTTCCATGTTCAACGGCGCCGGAAATATTCTTAAAAAAGGCACAATCCCCAATGATTTCGATTTGCAGGCTTACCTGTTCAATTTGAGCGATCATAAAGTGACACCCCTGACACGGGATTTCAACCCTGCCTTGTTACAATCTTACTGGAATCCTTATGATAAACAGATCTATTTCCTGGTCTCCGATCGTTCGTATCAGGATATCTGGAAATTGGATCCCGAAACTAAACAATTTCAGAAACTGGATACGCATGTGGATGTAATCACCCGGATGAGTTTCGCTGCCAAAAGTCCTATGCTGAGCTACTCGGGTACCAGTATCTCATCTCCTGCCACAGGATGGGTCTATAATCTCTCTGATGGAAAAGATAACGAAGTTTCCAACCCTGAAAAATCATTTTTCAAAAACATAACGCTCGGTAAGGTCGAGAACTGGAATTTTGTCGATAAACAGGGATGGAACATCGAAGGATGGGTATATTATCCGCCAAACTATGATCCTAACAAGAAATATCCGCTCATTGTCTACTATTACGGAGGTACCGATCCTACAACGCGTGATTTTGGCGGCAGGTATCCGCTGAACCTTTTTGCTGCCATGGGTTATATGGTTTATACGTTGCAACCCAGTGGGGCTACCGGTTTTGGACAGAAATTTTCAGCGCTCCATGTCAATGGATGGGGAAAAGAAAATGCCCAGGATATTATTGAAGGTACCAAGAAATTCATTGCCGCGCATCCTGATGTCGAAGCCGACAATGTGGGTTGCATCGGAGCTTCTTACGGTGGATATATGACGCTTTGGCTACAAACCCAGACCAACATCTTCAAAACAGCTGTCGATCATGCCGGTATCAGCTTTATCGGCTCTTACTGGGGTCAGGGATACTGGGGATACTCCTACAGTGCTGTCGCTTCTGCCAACAGTTTCCCTTGGAATAACAAGAAACTGTATGTCGATCAAAGTCCGCTGTTTAATGCCGATAAGGTACACACGCCGATATTGCTGTTGCAGGGAACGGCTGACACCAATGTCCCGACCGGTGAAAGTATCCAGTTTTATACAGCCATGAAGATATTGGGAAAGACTGCAGATTTTGTGGAAGTTAAAGGACAGGATCATCACATTCTGGATTATAAGGACAGAATTTTATGGCAAAAGACTATTTTTGCATGGTTTGCCAAATACCTGAAAAACCAGCCCGAATGGTGGAACGCCTTGTATCCGCATAAGGATCTGTAGGTTCATGCAATTCATCCTTTTGTACTTTTTACTATCCCAACTATGGTAGATTCTCATCCTCAAATCATGTTAATTCGGGATAATATTTCCATGCAAAAAAATCACCGGAATGTTTTTTTTGTAAGTTTGCCGTATTAATCCCACTAAGAATGACTTGTTTACTCCGATGAAGAAACTTATAACACTTATCATTTCATTATTGGCTTTTACTGCTACCGGGTTCAGCCAATCTTCAGACGAAAACAACGTTTCAAAGCGCTTCGGCCAATTACCCGAAGCGAAGGCTGTGGTCCCCGATTCTTCGCGAATGGCGCAAGGCGGAGATATTTCCTTCTCACCGTCAATTTCACCCAATTTTCAGTTGCATGATACAATGCCGAAAGTAGGGACAAACGTATCAAAGCCATTGTTTTCACGCATGCCTTTTTTTGTCAACGAACAACTTTCGGTTGCTTTGGGTAAAACCTATGATGGCTTTAAATACGAAAATATCACTTCATTCGGAACTACGTTTCTCTTTCATCCGACTGACAAACTTAACATAGATATTACACCGGTCATTTCTCATTATCTTACCGGATCGCCACAACTGCCCTCATTTACAGATTTTTCCACTACCATTAATGCTCGGTACGCCGTCTCGAATCGGATGACGATTAGGGGTTATGGTCAAATAAGCTCTTCCCCGAATAAATTTTGCGGATATACCCCATTTGTGCCACAAAATGCTTATGGAGTAGGAGTTATGTATAAAGTCAATAAAAATATTGGCATCGAGGTTGATGTTGAAAACTCCAAATATAACGGCATCTGGTACAATGAAAACAATGGATTCCCGACAGATTATTAGTCATATAGAAATTTTGCCATCGAGACAATTTGTGCCCTTCGATTGTACCCGTTAGTTCAGAATGGTATCTTTGATCGATTGATAACAGCTCAATTCGGTATATCCCGATGCCAGTTTTTGTTGTGATTTACTTTCAGAATGGTACTTTGATCGATTGATAACAGCTCATTAAAAGTTTCAATATTATTAAAAATAGTTGTAATTTGCTTGCAGAATTGTATCTTTGTTCTATTGATAACAGCGATCCCAGGTAAGGTATTCCATCTTTCCGCGTTGTGATTTGCTTTCAGAATTGTATCTTTGATCTATTGATAACAGCCAGGGTTGTATCTGTCAACAACTCCATTATGTTGTGATTTGCTTTCAGAATTGTATCTTTGAT
>DAIDKM010000041.1 GCA_027450045.1 Paludibacter sp.
ACACTTCGTTCATTTTGCGACAAATTGAGGACTAAAGTTTTTCTCTCATTTGCATATTATCCGATTGATTACACTTTATACGTTCAAACTTTGCACGATGAGATTAAAGGATTGGCAGATTATTTACACATTACACCTTTGCCGGTGATTGAATAACTACAGATTCCATTAGCATATTGGCACATTGGCAAATTATCCAATTCTTACACTTTACACTTTCAAACTTTCCACGATGATAGATGGATTGAAGGACGTAACTCCACAAATTTTCAAAGAAATTGCGGCAGGCATGTTATACTTGCAGGATTACTTCGTCATATTATAAATGAATCCCGAACGATTTAAGGCAGAGGTTTTGCCACTACGCGAAAGGTTGTTTCACATAGCATGGAACATGCTTGAAGAAAAGCAGGATGCTGAAGATGCCGTTCAGGAAGCGCTTCTTAAGCTTTGGCATATACGCGATTCGTTGGAACGGTATGATAATGTAGCTGCGTTTGCCACCACGATGACTAAAAACCTTTGTATTGATCGTTTGAGAATCCGCGATCGGGAAGAACCGCTTGCAGATGAGCTTTACCGACAGGCCGGCACGGAAGATCCCTATCTGCAACTTGAACGCAAAAACACCGACCTGATACTTCGGGAGATCATCGGGAAGTTGCCACCGCTTCAGCAAGCGATTATCAAAATGAAAGACATGGAAGAATACGAAGTGGAAGAGATTGCCGAGATTACGGGAACGCAACCGGAAGCTGTCAGGATGAACCTGTCGAGGGCGCGCAAGAAAGTCCGCGAAGACTACATACGATTGACACAATGATGAAAAAAACGAGCATAACCACACAACAAGCCGAAGCATTGCTTGAAAGATACTACGAAGGGTTGACCTCTGTAGTCGAAGAGCGACTGTTGCAGGTTTTTCTTTCGCAAAAGGATTTGCCGCAAAGGTTTGAAGCCGACCGCGCTTTGTTGGGCTATTTTGCAGGAACAAAAAAGAGAGCAGCGTCGAAAACAAAGATGATGCCGATAATCCGTTGGGGCAGTGTTGCCGCAACCTTGCTGCTGGGTTTGTTTCTGGCTAAAACATTCATAACCGAGAAACAGGTAAACTATGCGTACATCAACGGGCAGAGATGTACCGATATCAACGTGGTGACGAAAGAAGCGCTGGCTTCATTGCAAATCATTCAATCGGCTCCGAATGAGGTGAGTGTAAGCGTCAACCACTTGAATGATGATGAATTGGTAAAACAACAACTTGCTATATTTACACGGAAACAATAGAAACAAACACATATGAAACTGATAAAACGCTATTATTTGCTGCTTTTGCTGGTAGCGCTGGCTTTCCCGCTTCCATTGTATGCGCAAAAGGATTTGCAGATCAGCAAAGTATTCGACCTGTATGGAAAAAGGAAGGGAGTTGTGATGGTGGAACTTTCGGGAGAGGTATTGAAACAGTATGATTTTTCGCTCTTCAAAAGCATTGTGATCAAAAACGATCCGACTGCTGCTCCTTTTATCCGTCAGTGCCTTGCTAAGGATAAGGAAGGTGCAAAGAAAATCAAACAGGTGGTTACCAACGGGGTATTAACCTCCGAGTATTTGCAACTTCCGCGCAGAGGAACAGAAACCCGGATGATTTTGTATAATGAATCAACTTCATCGGGCGACCAAATCACGCTGATATACCTGGAATCAAAAGATGATTCGGGAGAAATACTCAACTTATTACTCAAAAAGAAATAACAGTAACCCATTAATAAGAATTTGTATGAAACGAGCCTAATATCAGGGTTAACCTCAAGACGATGATGATTTGCGAGTTCCATACATCCATAGTGTAAAATATTAAAACAAATTTGTATGAAAAAGATTATGTCTCTTTGGTTTATGTCCCTCATGGCAGGATATTCGGTGTTTGCTTCTAATTCAACTCCGGCGGACACTACATTCCACTTCAACCATAACGTGATAAAAGTGGAAGAAGGCAATGACCAGATAAAAGTGAAAGTATATGGTAACGATTCAGTGCCTAAAAAACAACTTTACGAAGGAATCTATAGTGACGGGAAAAGTAATGAAAAATGGACGGTCGATGAAGATTTAGGGTTACAACTGCCTGCTTTTCTCACAGGTAAAAAAGAACACTTCTCATCAATGTATCCTCTGAAAGCCCATTGGGCAGGAGTGGGAGTAGGATTTAGTAATTTCACGGACGGTTCTTTCCACATGACAAGCGTAGACGGGGTAACATTGAAGGCCGATCAATCGACGGAATGGTTTATCAACTTATTCCAACATATCCTGCCGTTGTATCACAATAAATTGGGACTTACCACCGGTTTAGGAATGAGCTGGTACACCTTTCGACTCGACGACAACACGCATTTAGTGGATGTTAATGGCGTGACAGGCGTTTATCCGGCTCCGGCAGGCATTAATTATCAATACAGCCGTCTCAAGGTGGTATATCTGACGATTCCCGCTTTGCTCGAGTGGCAGCCTTTTGAAGGGAAAGCCCGCTCCATCTATTTTTCACTTGGCGTTGTAGCAGGCATTAAGACATTCTCATCCTATAAAGTATGCTATAACGATGCGTCGGGGAACAAAGTGGAAACAGTTGAAGCGCGTGGACTCAACACCAATCCACTTAGTCTGAATTACATGGCACAAATTGGAATGGGAGACATAAGCGTTTTCGCCAAATATTCTCCAACCAATCTGTTTCAGTCAGGCAAAGGACCTGAAGTAAGAACAGTATCACTCGGGTTAATGCTTCATTTCTGAAAAATAACAACCAAATCTTTTTAATGCCGAAGTTCTACAGAGTAAGAGCTTCGGCATTATTTGTTGCACACAAAATCACAATATGTGCAAAAGATGAACGTTTTTCTAATCAAAAAAAGATTTCAAAGCCTTGTTAGTCAAACCGCAATTTAGAAATGTGTTTTATAACATGCTTTTCAACCCGACTAAGATGAGTTCATTCATGAATAAAATATTTAATTTTGCGCCACTTTTGTAAAGCCAACATTGCAAAATAAGCGGGATGTTGTGAAGTTTGGTTGTCAATCCTGACAAAAGAACCACTATTGAAGAAATCAAGAAGCTGTTGCATCATATAGTTAGTCCGATAGCCACAATTCTAAAAATAAAAAGTAATGAGTAATGCAGATACCGTATCAACGGATATTTTAATTATTGGAGGCGGTCCTTCCGGGTTAGCTACTTCCATTCATCTTGCTGACACATTAAAACAAAAAGGGCTGAATCACAGGATTCTATTGATCGAAAAAGGAAGCTCTATCGGAAGTCACATATTGTCGGGCGCAGTCATTAAAACGGATGTTTTCAGAAACCTGTTGCCGGATGTTGATTTCAACGAAATTCCGTTTAATGCAAAGGTAGCAACCGATTCTACGGTTTTGCTGAGTAAAAATGGTTCTTTGACATTGCCTTTTCATGTACCATACATGAACAATAGAGGAAATTACACTGCTTCGTTAGGGCAGGTTTGTCGTTATTTGGCAAAAAAAGCTGAAGAAAAAGGGGTGGAAATTTATACCGGATTTTCGGTGAGTGACATTCTATACAAAGACGGGAAGGTAAATGGCGCCAAAACCATTGATACCGGCGTTGATCATCACGGGAATCAAATGGAGAACTTTCAGCCGGGAACACGTATTGAAGCCAAGCTGACCATATTTGCCGAAGGTACCAGAGGAAGTTTAGCCAAACAACTGATAAAGAAATATGATTTAGAAAAAGATAAAAACTGCCAGATTTACTCGTTGGGTGTTAAAGAGCTATGGAGCGTTCCCGAAGGAAATATCAAACCGGGCGAAGTATATCACACCATGGGCTATCCTTTGAATTTGAAAGAGTTTGGCGTCGGTTTCGTGTATGGATTGAACGATAATAAAGTGGCAGTCGGTTTGGTAGTCGGACTGGAATATGAAGATCCGACGTTCGATGTACACGATGCTTTTCAGGTTTGGAAAACGAATCCGTTCATTGCCAAATTCCTTAAAGGGGGAAAGTTAGTAGAATATGGCGCTAAAACGTTACCGGAAGGCGGCTATTATTCCATTCCGAAACTATACACCGACAATGCTCTTATCGTTGGCGATAGCGCCGGATTGGTTACCATGCCTGCTTTGAAAGGCATCCATCTTGCCATTACGTCGGGAATGCTGGCTGCCAAAACCGCAGCGGAAGCCTTAAGCAAAAACGATTTTTCCGAAAAGGCGCTTAGTCGGTATGAGTCATTGATGAAAGACAGCGTGATTTACAAAGAAATGTATCCGGTACGGAATTTTCGCCAGGGATTCTCGAAAGGGTTGCTTATTGGTGGATTGAATTTCGGGACACTCCTGATAACCGGCGGTGCAGGATTCTTTGGAAAACTAAAATCACATCCTGACAAAGATGCTACCAAGACTTTGAGCGAATTCAAAGGCAAGCCATTCAAAGAAAGATTCAAAGGGAAATTAGATTTTGATAAAGTACTGACTTTCGATAAGGTTACTGACGTGTATTATTCAGGCGTTAACCATGACGAACAACAGGTTCCTCATGTAAAGATTAATAATCCGGAGTCGTTTAATGCCATTAATATCAAACAATATGGCGCTCCCTGTCAGTTTTTCTGTTCGTCGGAAGTGTATGAACTTCACACGGATAAAAACGGCCATCAGGAATTGCGTATTCACGCCGAAAACTGCATGCACTGCAAAACCTGTGATATTAAAACCCCGGGTGATGGAATAACCTGGAGTGTTCCAAATGGCGGTAATGGGCCTGATTTTCAAAATATGTAACCCAGCCCCCTAAATCCTCTAAATCCCCAAAATGGGGAAATTGCGGAAATTGAAACATTCAGACTTTTCGAACTTTCAAATTAAAATATATGGCTCTCACAATTATAAGTTTAATAAAACAAGTTCCCCTCGCCACGGAGATGAGAATGGGTGAGGACGGTTTGATGGACAGAACAAAAGCAAAATCGATTATTAATATTGATTGCCAGTTTGGCCTTGAAGCCGGATTGCAACTCAAAAAACAATATCCCGATGCCCGCTTGATTGCCTGTTCGATGGGACCCGGATCTTTTGAAACGGCTTTACGCACAGCTATTTCGATGGGTTACGACGAAGCATTCCTTCTCTCCGACCGTAAATTGGGCGGTAGCGATACGTATGCAACCGGTCTGGCAATTTCGACCATGTTGAAACACTTGGGATTTACAAAAGACGCAAAAGAACCCTTTATCATCCTGGCAGGTCGTCAGACCAGTGATGGCGATACCGCTCATGTTCCTTCGCAAGTGGCCGAAAGCTTAGGTATTCCGCAGGCAACTTTCGTGGAAACTGTAAAAGCGGACGGCGAAGGAAATGTGATTGCAAAACGTATTATCGAAGGCGGTTATCAAATGATGAAACTGCCTATGCCCTGCGCCATTTCACTCACTCCAACAGGTATTCCGCCTCGCAAGCCTTCCCTTACCGGAGCCATCAAAGCACGCAATGCGAAGATTACTGTTTTTGGCATTGATGATATCGGGTTGGGTACCGAGAAAATCGGACTTAGCGGATCGCCAACTATTGTGGCCAATGTGGTTAATATCGTGAGCGAAAGAGCTCCGATTATCATGTCCGAAGGCCATAACGAATCAACGTTGGTAGATAGTTTGATTGCCAACTTCAAAAAAGGTGGAAATGTATTAGAGAAAAAAGCAGCAGCAGAAAAGAAAACGACCGAAAAGCCGGAATTCCCTTTTTATGATAATCGAAACGGAGCCAGAGGTATTCTGACCTGGGCTGAAATTGCCAACGGTAAAATTGCCCGTCCGTCAATAGAATTGCTTACGCCTGCCCGTCATTTGGCTGATCAATTGGGTGAGGATACGAAAATTATGACCTTGCTGATCGGCAAAAATGTAAAGGATCAGGCACAAACTTTATTTGAGCATGGTTCCGACGAAGTTATTGTGGTGGAAGACGATAAGTTGGAAGAATATTTGGTGCTTCCTTTTTCATCCATTTTCGAACAGGTCATCAAAGAACGCAATCCTGAGATTGCCCTTTTTGCAGCAACGACTTCCGGTCGCGAATTGGCTCCACGCATCGGAATGAAAACAGGTAGCGGCGTAACAGCCGACTGTACCGGACTCGAAATTGGCGAGTATGTGAACAGAAAGGAGAAGGTGATCAACAAACCGATCCTGCATTCCCGTCGTCCGACTTACGGAGAAAGCAAATTAGCAACTATCCTTGGCTTTGTTTATCCGCAAATATCCACCGCTCGTGCAGGAACGTTCGAAGTACCTGCCAAAGTGCAAGGCCGCACCGGAATTTTATCGACTTTCAAACCTAACCTGACTGACAAGGAATTCAGTGTTGAAATTCTGAAAACAGTTCGCGGAGAAGGCAGTTCGGTAAATTTGTTCGATGCGGATGTTATTGTTTCAGGAGGCCGTGGAACTACCGGCGACGGATTGGAACTGATCAAAAAACTGGCAGAAGCACTGAAAGAACAAGGGGTAAAGGCCGAATGGGCTTGTAGTCGTGTGGTGGTGGATGAAGGGTTCTCGGAATATGCACGCCAGGTTGGACAAACCGGTAAAACAGTACGTCCGAAAGTGTATATTGGCGTTGGAATTTCGGGAGCTATTCAGCATGTTGCAGGTATGAAAGAATCGGAAAAGATCATTGCCATCGATCATAACCCGAAAGCATCGATTTTCCACTTTGCCGATTTTGGTATTGTGGGAGAATATACCGACATTCTGTCCGAGTTGATTGAACGTGTCAAAGGCGGATTTACTTTTGGAATTGAACCGATTCATCATTAATGCGTCGTTGCATGGTGATGTTTTTTGGCAAAATTCAGGAGACATCCTTATTTTTCTTAGGATAACCCCTATCCATAAAGAAACCAAATAACGGTTTATAAAGGGATTGAACGTAAGCGTACCTTTATCGCACCGCCAAAAAGTATTATCTTTGCAGGATAATCGGCTCTCCTATCCTCATGGCATGTGTCAAAATAAAACGATAAAAATCAACTTTTTACCGATACTGATATCGTTGCTGTTCTTTTTGGGTTCAGCAGCAACGGGCTTTTCACAAAAGACAATCAAGCCTGCTTCAGATACGTTGCACCAAAAATTGCCTCAGGATACAACTGCCAAAAGCAAACAAAAACAAACCTTCACGGATAAGATTGTCTATCAGGCAAACGATTCGATTGTGTTTCTTGGTAATGGTACCGGCCTGATGTATGGACAAGGGGATATCCAATATCAAAAGATGGATTTGAAAGCCAACTACATCCGCTTGAAAATGGATAGTAGTTTGGTCTATGCAACCGGTTCTAAAGACTCCATAGGGAAATGGGTAGGTCAACCTAATTTCAAAGACGAAAGCAACCAATTTGATGCGAGAGAACTGACTTACAACTTCAAAACAAGACGGGGATTCATTCACCATACAGTGACACAACAAGGCGAAGGTTATATCGTGAGTGACTTGACGAAACTCACTGCAGACAAGACTTTTGACATGGTTAACGGACAATATACCACCTGCGATAACCATGACAACCCCGATTTTTATATCCAATTGACTAAAGCCAAAGTGAAGCCGAAGGGATACATTGTTTCCGGCCCTGCTTATTTGGTGATCGAAGGTGTTCCGTTGCCTTTGGCCATTCCTTTCGGCTATTTTCCTTTCAATGATAAATATTCCTCGGGTGTTATCGTTCCGGCGTATGGAGATGATTTTACAAAAGGATTCTATTTACATAACGGGGGATACTATTTTGCCATCAACGATTATATGGATTTAGCTTTGACCGGCGAAATCTACACAAAAGGAACATGGGCAATCAATGCCATCAGTACATACGTAAAACGTTACAAATTTCGCGGGAGTTTCAATTTCAGTTACCGCGAAGACGTGACAAGCGAAAAAGGAATGCCCGACTATGGCAAAGCGAACAATATGAGCATTCAGTGGACGCACAGCCAGGATCCCAAGGCATCGCTCTACTCCACGCTTTCGGGAAGCGTTAACTTTTCTACCAGTGGCTATGACCGCAGCAACATCAACAACGTGTATAATCCCGTCTTAATGTCGCAAAACACGAAAAGTTCGAGTATAAACTTTTCACAACGATTCCCGAATAGCTCGTTTACTTTGTCGGCTAATGCGAACATCACGCAACGTACAGCAGACTCCACCATTAATATGCAATTACCTAATTTAACGGTGAGTATGAGTCGTATCTATCCATTTAAACGAAAAAATAGTGTTGGCCCCGAAAAGTGGTACGATAAAATTGCCATGTCCTATGCAGGCTCTTTTGCCAACAGCATTCAGACAAAAGAAAACTTGCTACTCCATTCATCTCTTTCGCGCGATTGGCAGAATGGATTTGATCATCAAATTCCCATTTCCGCTTCTTTCAACCTGTTTAATTACATCTCAATTTCTCCTGCTATTAATTATCATGAACGTTGGTATTTCAAATCTGTAAAACAAAGTTGGAACCCACAAACTCAACAAGTAGTACGTGATACTACCTCCGGCTTTTATCGCTCGTATGATTTTAATGCAAGTGTAACTGCACAAACAACCTTGTATGGGTTCTTTATTCCCAATCGTAAACTATTTGGCGATAAGATTGATCGAATTCGTCACGTGTTTATCCCATCGTTCAGTTTCAGTTACAATCCGGACTTCAGCAATCCAATTTGGGGATCCTACAAAACGTATGATAAATATGTACAAGACAGTCAAAACCATTTAGTTTTCGACAAACAAACCGTTTTATATTCTCCTTTTGAAGGGGCGCTTTATGGCTATCCGGCAGCAGGAAAATCGGGTGCCATTGGCTATTCGTTTAGCAATAACGTGGAGATGAAGCTGAAAGAAAAATCAGATACCACCGATCAACCGGTATACAAAATAGTGAGTCTGATTGACAACTTCAGTTGGAGCGGAAGTTATAACTTAGCCGCCGATTCATTGCGATGGTCATTAATTAATGCAAATTTACGGTTGAAATTACCTTTTGCTAAATCATATTCGCTCAATTTAGGTGGAACTTTCGATCCGTACATGTATGGATTAGACGCCAATCACAATCCGGTTCATATCAATCAACTCCGTTGGGCGCATGGGAAATTTCCCCGCTTTATGGGAACCAATTTCTCTCAAAATTTCACGATAAGCGATCAGACTTTCAAACGAAAAGGGAGTAAAAAAAATACGGATAATTCATCGCAATCTCAGACACAACCCCCCACGATGGACAATTCTGATTTGCCTTCTTTGTACAATCAATCGGATTCAACTGCGCGTAAACAAACGAAACCAGAGAATACTGAAGTAGACGCTGATGGATATGACAAACCTCAATTCCATTGGAGCTTGTCATTCAACTATTCGCTGATGTATGGACAATCCGGCATTTTTAATTATAAAACAATGGATTATGGTATGCAGTGGACCCAAAACTTAAGTCTTAGCGGAACGCTTTCCCCTACTCCAAAGTGGAATGTGAATTGGGCGGCCTCCTACAGCTTTGCCAACAAAAAGTTTACAGAAATCAACATCGGAATCACCCGTGATCTTCATTGTTGGTCAATGTCAGCACAAATCGTACCTGTGGGTTATTACACGTCGTACATGTTCCGCATTGCTGTGAAATCGTCACTTTTGCAGGATTTGAAGTACCAAAAACAAAGCTCTTACCAAGATAATGTGAATTGGGAGTAAAATAGGTTTTTGCTTGTCTTTGAACTTACTGATTTCAAAACGAACATACATGAAAAGACAGAATGCTCAAACATTGGGAGATGCAATTCGACTTTTTTTGGAAGAGCAGCATAAACTCAACAGCAAATTACTTGAAACACGGCTGATTCAATCGTGGAGTGAAATCATGGGAAGTGGCGTCGCGGGCTATACGACTCATCTTGAAATCAAGCATAAAAAACTCTATGTAACTTTGTCTTCGTCGCTATTGCGGCACAACTTGATGATGTCGCGTCATGAACTTGTCGAAAAAATCAATCTTCATGTAGGAAGTGAGGTAATTACCGACATCGTATTTCGCTAAAGCTATTTTCTAAAACATGCAAGACTTTATACAAAATCCCGTTTTTCAGATTATTTCCGATGCAGCCGATGAAATGGAATGCGATTGCTACGTCATTGGCGGCTATGTGCGCGATAAATTGCTTCATCGTTCTTCCAAAGATATTGATATCATGGTGGTTGGCAGCGGTATTTCTTTGGCACAACGCGTTGCAGCCAAGTGGAAACGGCATGCTACTCTTAGCGTATTTAATACGTTTGGGACAGCCCAACTGAAAGCCGGGAGTATGGAAATTGAATTTGTGGGAGCACGCCGCGAATCATACAATAAGGAATCGCGAAAGCCGGTTGTAGAAGATGGTACTTTAGAGGATGATCAACGTCGCAGAGATTTTACAATCAATACATTAGCAATTTCGCTTTCAAAAAGAACCCGCGGAGAGCTGTTAGACCCTTTTCAAGGTGTTGATGACTTAACCCATAAAATTATTCGAACTCCGCTCGATCCTGATATTACGTTTAGTGATGATCCGTTGCGTATGTTGCGTGCTATTCGATTTGCTGCACAATTGGAATTTCACATTGAAGAAACGACCTTTGAATCGATCAAAAAGAATTGTCAGCGGATTGAAATTGTTTCAGCCGAACGAATTGCCGACGAATTGAACAAAATAATGGGGACTACACGTCCTTCCATCGGCTTTCTTTTGCTTGAACAGAGCGGTTTGCTATCCATTATTTTCCCTGAGTTGATGGCGTTGAAAGGCGTTGAAACGAAAGATGGGAAAGGACACAAAGACAATTTTATCCACACATTAGCTGTGCTCGACAAAGTGGCGCGTCATTCGGACAATTTATGGTTGAGATGGGCAGCTTTGTTGCACGACATTGCCAAACCAGTTACAAAACGATGGGACGACAATGCCGGCTGGACATTTCACAACCACAATTTCATTGGTGAAAAAATGATTCCCATGCTTTTTAAACGTCTGAAATTGCCGATGAACGAGAAAATGAAGTTTGTGCAGAAAATGGTTTCACTGCACATGCGCCCCATCGTGTTAAGCGAAGAAGGAGTGACCGACTCTGCAATACGCCGCTTGCTCTTTGATGCAGGCGATGACATTGAGTCCCTCATGACGTTGTGCGAAGCCGACATCACTTCAAAAAATCAAGCACGTGTAAAAAGACATCTTGAAAATTTTCAAATAGTACGTCAAAAGCTGATCGACATTGAGGCAAAAGACAACCTTCGAAATTGGCAACCGCCTGTTGACGGGGTTGAAATCATGAAGATTTTTGGATTACCCCAATGCCGTGAGGTAGGTTGGCTCAAAAATGCTATCAAAGAAGCCATTCTCGAAGGCATCATTCCAAACGAAAGAGCTTCCGCTTTGAATTATTTGCTAGAAAAAGCACGAGAGATTCATTTAAAACCCGTTGTCGCCATTGAAAACATCGCAGGCAACAACGGATAAACTTTTTCCTTTCGGGTTATTCCACCGTAACCGACTTGGCTAAATTACGGGGTTTGTCCACATCACAGCCTCTTAAAACTGCAGTATAATAGGCAAAGAGTTGCAAAGGTACCACAGCCAATAATGGTGCAAAGAAATCGTTGCAATCAGGGATCTCAATCATATAATCAGTCAGATTTTTCATCTGCTGTTGCTCAGATCTACTAACTAATAACACTTTTGCTCCACGAGTGATCACTTCTTTGATATTGCTCACCATTTTTTCCAATAGAGCCGTTTGAGTGGCGAGCGCAATGACCGGCATCTCCTCCGTGATCAACGAAATAGTACCATGTTTCAATTCGCCGGCTGCATGGGCATCGCTATGAATATAAGATATTTCTTTGAGTTTCAAGGATCCTTCGAGCGAAAGCGCATAGTCAAGTCCACGCCCAATGAAAAAGATGTCATGTGCATTTTGAAACTTACTGGCAAAAAATTGACAACTATCTGCCGTTTCCAATGCACGCTCCACCAACTGAGGAATCGCCAGCAGTTCAGTGCATAAGTCTCTTGTATGTTCAGCACTGATTTTTTCTTTTACAGAAGCCAATTTAATGGCAAAAAGATACATCATGGCCAATTGTACCGAGTAAGCCTTTGTGCTGGCTACGGCAATCTCCGGGCCTGCCCATGTGTACAAAACGCTGTTGGCCTCGCGTGCAATCGACGATCCTACTACATTGACTATGGCTAATGTATGAACACCTTGATCTTTTGCCAAACGAAGTGCGGCTAACGTATCAGCCGTTTCACCCGATTGCGAAATAATGATCACCAAATCAGTGTCTTTAGACAAAATCGGGTTTCGATAACGAAACTCCGAAGCTACATCGACTTCAACCGGAACACGTGCCAATTGTTCAATGGCTGTTTTTCCCACCATGCCGGCATGCATAGCTGTACCACATGCTACAATATAAATGCGTTGAAAACTGTTCAAAATAACATCCGACAATGCTTTAATACCAAAGTCAGGCATTCCGTCAACAATACGAGGTGAAAGTGTACTCAGCAAAGCTTTAGGCTGCTCGTGAATTTCTTTCAGCATAAAATGGGGAAACCCGCCTTTTTCAGCCGCTTCAATGTCCCATGTTGCTGTGAAAAGTTCTTTTGAAATGGGTTCATTATCGTGATCAACAATGGAAACACCCGTACGTTCTAAAACAGCTATCTCATTCTCTTCCAACAGATAATAATTACGCGTGTATTTGAGAATAGCAGGAATGTCAGAAGCGATGAAATTTTCACCTTTACCAGCCCCCACGATCAACGGACTGTCTTTGCGCACTGCATACAATGTCTCAGGAAAATCGACAAAAAGAATGCCTAAAGCATACGATCCTTTCAAATTATCAATCACGCGAGCGATCGTTTCAACAGGATTGCCGGTGTAGTAATAATCTAATAACACTGCAATTACTTCAGTATCCGTTTCCGACAAAAATGTGTACCCTTTGGCAATCATTTTCTCTTTCAACTGTACATAATTTTCAATAATGCCATTATGCACGATGGTAACACGCTCATTGCCATGTGGATGAGAGTTTACGTCTGACGGTTCTCCGTGTGTTGCCCAACGCGTATGCCCAATGCCAATGGTGCCTTCGGGAATTCCGTTTTGCTCCATTTTCTGTTCCAGATTTTTTAATCTCCCTTTTGCTTTTACCACGTTGATTTTATGCTCTTTCATCACAGCAATGCCGGCCGAATCGTATCCGCGATACTCTAACTTTTGCAATCCGTCTACTAACACGCGGGAAGCTTGTTTTGTTCCAATATAACCTACTATGCCACACATACCTTATACGATTAAATGAATGTTGCGAAACTTAATTTTGTTTTTGTGTTTATCCAATGAAAATTAAATCATTAAAGCCATTAGCATACATCAATAGCGACATAACAAAGTAACAACAATTTCTGAACATTGCCTATGCCTACAAAAAAATAAAAATAAAATGATTTTGCAAAATAAGATTTCAATACCGATTCTTCCACAACTGTCTCAAATAGGCAACTTGCTTTTGTTCGGCAACATTATCGGCTGCTTCCCAAATAGATTGTTGAGAAAGAGCATCCGGCAAATAGACTTGCTGAACAAAATGATTGGGCGCGTCATGTGGATAACAATAATCGGCTCCGTAATGAAGTTGTTTCATTAATTGTGTCGGCGCATTACGCAAGTGAAGAGGCACCGGCAAATCACCGGTTTCGTCAACAATCTGCAAGGCTTTATCAATGGCCAAATAGGCAGAATTGCTTTTAGGTGAAAGCGCCAGATAAATGGTTGTTTCCGAAAGAATAATACGACTTTCAGGCCAGCCTATTTTGGCAATAGCATCAAAACACGTATTGGCCAAAAGCAACGCGTTTGGATTAGCTAACCCAATGTCTTCTGCTGCCAATATCACCAATCGACGAGCAATAAACTTAGGATCTTCACCACCTGCAACCATACGTGCCAACCAATAGACTGCTGCATCAGGATCGCTACCCCGAACCGATTTGATAAAAGCTGAGATGATGTCATAGTGCATTTCGCCCATCTTATCATAAGCTACCGAGTGTTGCAATAAGAGCTGCGTTACCATGTCATTGGTGATTGTTATCGAATCATCATCGCCAACGCCCAATGACATCTCAACGATATTGAGCAATTTACGTGCATCGCCCCCGGAAAACCGAAACAGTGCATCCGTTTCGAGTACATTGATGTTGTGTTGCTTAAGTTCAGGATCGGTTTTGAGTGCACGATCGAGCAGAAGCTGTAAGTCGTCTTGCGATAATGGATTTAACACAAACACCTGACAACGAGACAATAAGGGGGTAATTACCTCAAAAGAAGGGTTCTCTGTTGTTGCACCAATCAGTGTAAACGTGCCATCTTCGACAGCACCTAACAGTGCATCCTGTTGTGATTTACTAAAACGATGAATCTCGTCAATAAACAAAATACTCCCGGGTTGATTGAAGAAACGCGTTTTCGTTGCACGTTCAATCACTTCGCGAACCTCTTTTACGCCGGCATGGATAGCGCTCAACGCATAAAAGGGTCGCTGCAATTGGTTTGCAATGATCCGTGCAAGCGTTGTTTTGCCAACACCCGGCGGCCCCCACAATATAAAGGAGGCAAGGTGGCCTGAATCAATCATTTGCCGAATAACCCCATCAGGGCCTACCAAATGATGTTGCCCGACATATTCATCGAGCGTGTGTGGCCGCATCCGTTCTGCAAGTGGTGTTGACATACTGGTTTTATCAATTAATTACCGAAGACGCAATACCTGGCCTGTTTGTGCCGGTGTTCCATAGAGAATGCCGTTCATTTCGTATAATTTTTTTACTTTAATGCCGAAATACTGAGAAATGGAATACATCGATTCCCCCGGCATCACTTCGTGCGTTGAGGGGACAGTGAGTGAAGCCTTATTTTTCTTGCCTCCAAGATATACAACTTCATTTGGTTGTAGCACGTAGTTTTTATCCACTTCATTCTTGTAGCGCAACAAACATTCTAACAGGTTGAATTCCTTGGCAATGGAATGATACGTATCACCCGGAGCTGAGATAATATATTTTATACCATTGTTTTTATATACTTTATGCGTAAATGGCGCCTCGATAACCCCAAAACGGCTGCTAAAAACAGATGACGAATCGGCTAATGCTTCGGCAATTGATGTTTCTGCATTTGGCTTATGACGTGCTGCCAATTGCATACGTAATCCTTCTTTGTCTAATCCACCTAAATTATAACGTTCAATGATGTTAATCAATTGATTTGCATAATTTCTATTCGTGGCATACCCTGCATTTTGCAACCCTTGCGCCCAATCTTTGTAATCGGTCGAAGGCAACAAAAATAACGAGGCATAACGACTACGAGTCAGCAAAAACTCCGAATGATCCTCATAGGAGGCATATACGGAAGGATATTTGCGAAAACATTCATGTTTCTGATCATCATCCTGGTAAACGTGATCTCCCGTCCAGTCGCTGCATTTTATGCCAAAGTGATTGTTTGCAGTGGTTGCCAATACACTTTTCCCCGCCTGCGATTCGAGAAGTCCTTGCGCGAGTGTAATACTGGCAGGGATGCCATATTTTTGTTGCTCAGTCAAGGCAAGAGAACGATATTGTTTAATGTAGGATACGTAGTCGTTTTGAAGATTTTGTGCCGTCATGAAAACAGGGAACAAAGATAAAACGAGAAAAAGAAGGTGTTTTACGTTCATTGCAATATGATTTTATTGGATGATTATGTTTGTGGTTAAATGATAAAAGGCTTCTTGTCATTAAAGGGGATGCTGTACCCACTGTCCCTGATGAAAAGTAAATCGCAATTCCGTTGCTTTTAAATAGGGTTGAAGTTGTTTCCAGCTATCTCCCGATAAAAATGCCTTTTGATCGCATGTAGCGATGATAGATGGGTGCGAAGAATCGAATGAAAAACGAATAAAAAGTGGCGTCATCCAACTTGTTGCAAAATCCAAGTCATCCGCAGATAAATCTTTTTTAAGAAAATCACTTTCTTGTACCTGAGGCGCTTTCAAGGGTAGTTGTTCCCAATTCATAGAGTAGAACGAAAGTGATGAAAGACAGGCGGGAGCACATACGGTTTTGCTTACCCCGATGAAAGCCGGTTGTTCATTTGTAAATACTTGCAGTTCAAATGTTCCCATCCTTGATGTTCCCAGAACAAAATGGTGTGCACTTTCATCCCATGAACGGATACGAATGTAGCCATTCATGCCGTTTGGGACCGAATCGACCTTTTTATCGTAATAATAGGCCATTAAATCACTCCGGTGAGCCGAATCAAGGGGCAGTACCGAATTGGGTAGCGACATGAAAATCTGCCTTAATGAAGGAGGTTTTGCAACTACCGATGCAGAACATACAATTAAAACAAGAAGCAGTAAGCGCTTCAGACTAGTTGTTTTCATATTATTTTATGTTTAGTTTTTTGCGAAAAAGTAATTTGAAAGTTTCCCAATAATTCTCGAACAATTCGCTGATTGAATTGAAGTTTTGAGTATAAGTAAGACCGATACCTTGTGAATAAAGCGATGGATTCAGTTCTTTGTAATCGTTCGTGTGATTGTAGGCTCGAATACTCCATCGTCCATTTTGGGAAAAACGATACTGAACATCCAGATCTCCGATAAATTTAGTGGCCGAAAAGTTATCGTCGCGATAGCCCACGTTGCCATTGATAACCCAACGATTGTTTTGATATAAGATGGCAGCTTCATAATCATTGCCAAGCATATTGCCCAGACCAGAACGACGCCAGTTAAGTCCAAGATTGAGACCTTTGACAGCCTGAGATAACCAACTGTTTAGCTGACTTGAAAGAGTAGAGGTAGCTACCGAAAGAAGCTCATTTTGTCCCAGGTTATTTGTTGTGGAACGCATATAATCCGGCGTGTAGAAGCGTCCAAAAGCCAATAAATAAATGATTTGACGATTCATCATCTCATCGGTATTGATAATGTTTTTCACGGAACGTTTCAACTCGTCGCGGGCATTGGGCAAATCGATATTAAATTTGATATCCGGATGCATTAAATTTCCGGTCAAATTTAGCAAACAATCAACCGGTACGCTCGTTCGATTCGTGGTTTTCAACAAATCGGCATCCATTAAATCGGCTAAAGAAGCCGTCACTTCATACGTGGCATTGATATCTATTTGTGGGTTTTTGGCCGATCCATCCCATCGAATGGTGCTTCCGTTGTCTATTTTAAATTCTTTACTCAGTGCATTTTGAAACGTGAAAAGATAATTGCCGCTATTTACGGTGTAATTACCCAACATTTGCAAATCGGTGGTGTGCAGGTTATAGAGAATATTCAATACTCCCGATCCTACTGCATCGATACGATCTCCGGCTCTTTTATCGATAAGAAGTTGTATATGTGCATCTGGCGTAACATTTAATGTAGCATTGATAATCGTTTCCTGATCGCTTGAGGATGCGTGTGCCGAATCAGCAGGATTCGTCGTGGGTTGATACCTCCTATTCTTTTTAATGACATAGGAAATGAATGAGTTGTCTGTAGTTGAAACAGAGTTATCTACAGAAATAACTGCTGTAGTATTCGGTTGCGAAGTAGCATTAATATCAACATGTGTGGTTTTTTCATCTCCATAAACATGCACTAATCCGGAAGCGTAGGCTCTTCCCCAAAAACTCGCATTGTTATTCTCCGTGGTGTTTAACGCCAACATGTCGTTTGCATTAATCTGCACATCGTAGCGCCAATCTTTCAAATCTTGATTGGTTGCAACAAGGTTAAGTTTTCCGGTATGTCCTTCCTTATCCCGCAGTGTCATGTTACGTATGTCAATTTCACCACGTTTCAGATGTATCGAATCATTGAAAAAATAAGTTGTGTTGAGGTAACTTAGCCCTGCTTGTCCTTGTTGTATCAAAAGATCGCCATTAAACCAGAGATGCTTTGATGGCCCCAACATGGCAAAAGTACCACTGGCAAAGCCTTTAGGCGAATTTAAAAACGATTCTAAATATGGATGTAAAAAATCAATGGGAAGCTGGTGAGCGTTTCCAAAAAACGCCAACGAATCATTTGCCGGAAAATAACTTCCGGCAAGGAATCCCACTGTATCTTTTTTCGCGGCATTATAAACTTTTCCCACTCCATCTAATTTATGATTTATGCCATCCCAACGACTTATTGCGTAGGCGTCGCCCCACACCGTATTGTTCAACCCAAAATTACGCGCAACAACGTTGGCTTTGATGATAGGTTGTTTCAAAACGCTGAGAATGGAAACAAAGCCACTTACTGATCCATTGAGACGGGGAGATGTTAAGTGAACTAAGTCTGATATGTCTTCTAATCGAATGCCCAACAAGTCGATTTGTAAACTGTCCGAAGGCTGATCAGAAATTGTTCCTTTTACATATAAATGCTGTAAACTTCGATCCATACCAAATTGATCAACCCAGAAAGTATGCATATCTGTTCTGATAATTCCGGAGTGCATGTTCCATGTCGAGTCATTCACAATGATTTGAGTGGGCAGAATAGCCATTCGCGCCATCAACGTATCGTTGGGACGCGTAAAATGGGTTTGTGTAACCAATTCTCCGGCAAAAGTGGTCACTGCATTGTTGTCCCAAGATAAGCGCGTGTCAATGGAGTCGTGTGCCGCTGCAAAATTGGCATAGAAATTTAGAATAGATTCTTTTTGTTGAATCATGGTGTTGAACGAGAGCCGGAGCTGGTCGTGAGGATTGGTACATGAAAGATGCATCTGTGTGAAATGGCTTTTGCCCATAGTGACATCAGGCATATCTAATGCAACGTTAACATTGCGATCTTTACTATTCAGCATTCCTTCAAAAATTGCTCCTTTATGAATTTGCACCGGAAGATCCAGCACCTCTCCTAATTTCTGCGCTTCATCGGGATTAATGGTAAATTTCCACGTTAAATCGTTGAAAAATGAAAGTTTCTTTTCTTTTGGGAAAACAGAAGGTAAATAAGCTGCTGCTAAATAACTTAAATCATCGGAAACTTTGAGTAAATTGTAATGACCTTGAATGATCCCTTCAATTAAAGGAGAGGTAACCCGCACTTCATTCGTTGATTTACTCAATTGAGTAGCATCGATCTTTAACGAAGGCAATAGAAAATGAGCCGTGTCATTGTCCACCCGAACCTGATTAACGGATATCGTGCCATTGGCTTGATTCAATAAATCACCCTGAAGATTTGCCTGCACCTGCAACGACATGGTTAACCTGGGAAATTTTTGTGTCAAATGCAGGGCATAAGGCTTGAAATTTTGCAGCGATGCTTTGAATTGGTACATTGGATCAGCTTTATTCCAATCAATCAAACCCGAGACATCAAAATTGACATTTGGATCGTGAATAGCTGCTTTCCCATCAAATTGACGATTTTTGATCGTCCCGTCAAGCGTAATATTTTGATAAAGATATTGGTTATACATGATTGAAGCAATCGTTGCATTTGCTTTTAAAGACATAGGTTTTTGTGATTGATTCATTCCCTGAACCGATGCGTGAAGCGTGACATTGCCAAGCTGAGGATCGTTTAAGAAGGCGCCTAACTGAAAGTTATTCATGCCGAGCGAACCTGAATAGCTAAAATCACGCAGTTGATTTGTCATGCTTAGTTTCAGGTCAGTATTAAGGCTGCCTAATCGGGTTGAAATATTTCCATAGGCAACCATTTCACTCAAAAAGCCGGTCAATGAACCGCGAAAATAAATGGTACCTAACCGCAACACGGGAGCAGGTAATAAAAAAGGTTTATTGGTTAAATGAGCAATCATATCCTGTAGATGCGCCATGTTGACATGAAGCTGTGTTACATCGGCATACACAAACGCATTGTCAAGTGTAGGAAGTCCGCTTAATTCAAAATTACCATCAAACTGAAAGTTATTTCCATTGCTTATATTCAAGTCTTTACATTTTACATCAGCAATTGTTCCGGCTAAATAAGTTGACAAACGATATTTGACGTCGTACCCTTTGAACGATGGAACAAAACCGGCAAAGTCGGAAAAAGTCACGTCCGAGGGAAGAAGATGACAGCCAATCTTTACTTTTTTGGCAAAATTGGTCAAATTCGACAAGGTATCGTAGCGAAAGGAGACACTATCCAAATGCAATGTGCTATGAGGCATTTTCAAAAGGAATTTCGGGAAAAAGAGGGCACGCCTGTTTCCTAACATGACGGTTTGTAGATTATCAATCCGCACTCCCGATTGCTCCGTCAAACTTAACGAATGAATGGTAGCTGCGAGTGTGTCGGCTGAAAACTTTTGAAGAGAAATATTTACGTGCAAATTACGTACATCTAAATTTGCTGCATCAAATTGTTTACCTACCTGAGGCTTCATCTCGTTGGTAAACTGGAAACGTCCGTCATTAAGAGTTAATTGCTTTACATGGAACGTGATACGCATTGGCTGATGCGTAGTATCTTTCGAGGCGAACGCTTTCAGTACAAAAGCCAGATTTGATTGTCCTGTCGAATCAATCTTCAAGTGAAAATCAAACCGACGAATATCCGCTTCTGTGATGGAAACTTTTCTTGTAAACAATTTCCAAAAATCAATCCGTACATTCACCTGCTGCACGTAAAACAATGTATCCTGATGTAGATCTTCAAGATAGACATCTTTCAATACAAAATGAGAGAAGGGTTGAAAAGAAAGTTTTGCAATGTCCACTCGCGTGTGCAGTGTTTCGCGTAATTCCGAGACAATTTGTTGTCGGATTATATTTTGCACATAACTGTTATTAAGCAGTATATAAACAGAAAGCGCCAAAAATGTCATGATTGCAAGTGCAATCAAAAACAGGTTTCGGAATTTTTGTTTACTTTTGAGCATCATATTGAGGGTAATTCAAACGCCGTTTACAAAGGGCAAACTTCAGTTGCAGGTTACAATTTAATACCAATGATAGCGTTCAATTCACGCCGAAATTCGATAGACTGCGATATTTAGGCAGTTAGCAACGGCAAATTTACTTGAAAATAAGAACAGAACAAATAGCTCCTTAGCAATAATTGCTTTTTATCCATTCTTTTACTTTTAGCAACAAACCAATCATCACATTATGACAGCTACTATTGAAACTTCATTGGGCACTATGCTCGTAAAGTTGTATGACGAAACTCCGTCTCATCGCGATAATTTTATCAAATTGGCACAAGAAGGTTTTTACGACGAGCTTTTATTCCACCGTGTCATCAAAAATTTCATGGTTCAAACCGGCGATCCTGAATCAAAGAATGCTGATCGACACAAGCATTTAGGAGTCGGTGGCCCCGGGTATACCATTCCTGCTGAAATCATTTTCCCACAACTGTTTCATAAACGTGGCGCTGTGGCAGCCGCACGACAAAGCGATGAAGTAAACCCTGAAAAAGCATCATCGGGGTCTCAGTTTTACATTGTGCAAGGCCAGCGTATGAGCGATGAAGAACTCGATCAATTAGAGAACTCGTCGCGCTATGCCAAAGAAAAAGAGGTTTTTCAACAAATTGCCAATACCATGCGCGCTCAAATCGTAGCACTCCAAAAAGCCAACGATACCGACGGTCTTAATGCTCTACGCGATTCAATTTATGAGGAAACGCAGAAAAAAGTAAATGAAATGGATCCTTTTCATTTCACGCCGGAACAACGCGAAGCTTATAAAACTCTTGGAGGAACTTCATTCTTGGATGGTAACTACACAGTTTTTGGCGAAGTGTTCGAGGGATTGGATGTAATCGACAAAATTTCAAACGTGAAAACCGATTCTCATGATCGTCCGCATGACGATGTAAAAATCATAAGTATCAAGATAAACGAATAAATAATCATCTTTTCGGGAGGGTTGCTTAATGAGGGGAAAATATGTTTATTCATGGTTTCCCCTCATCATTATTTTTGGTTGTGTGTTACTTTCGCCGTAAATGTGTTACTTTGTAGAAAATTCGGGATAACTTTCAACACATCCCATTCCCATTGTATCTTTTTCTATGGCTGTCTTTCTTCAAGTTGATCAACTTACAAAACGTTTTGGCGATCTATGGCTGTTCGATGCCATTTCATTTTCTATTGCCGAAGGCGAAAAAGTAGGATTAATTGCTCCTAATGGTTCAGGAAAGTCGACTTTACTCACGATTCTAAACGGCGATGAAGATTTTGAAACCGGCTCCGTCACGTTTCAAAAAGGTCTGCGTATCGGCTATTTAAATCAAACTCCTTTTTATGCTCCTGAACTGACCATTTTGCAAGCCTGCTTCAACTCCAATAATGAAACGGTACGTCTCATTGCCGATTATGAAGAAGCGATTGCCACCGAAAACCATCCCGAAGTAGAACGATTGTTGCCATTGATGGATCACATGCAAGCATGGGATTACGAGCAACGCATCAAGCAAATTCTATCGGAACTCAAGATTACACGCTATGACCAGCGAATCGGAGAACTCTCAGGCGGGCAGTTGAAACGGGTAGCGCTCGCCAACGTGTTGATTTCAGAGCCTGAGCTGCTCATATTGGACGAACCAACCAATCACCTCGACACAGAAATGACTGAATGGCTTGAAGGTTACCTGAATCGTTCACGGCTTAGCTTGCTCATGGTAACGCACGACCGTTATTTTCTTGATCGTGTATGCAACCGTATCCTTGAAATTGATCAGCGTCAACTTTATAGTTACAAAGGGAATTTCAGCTATTATCTCGAAAAACGGGAAGAACGCCTTCTTGCCCAATCGGCAGAAATAGATCGCGCTAACAATTTACTACGTAAAGAGCTTGACTGGATGCGTCGTCAGCCTCAAGCACGTGCTACGAAAGCTAAATCACGCATTGATGCTTTTTACCAACTAGAAGAAAAAGCAAAACAACAGCGCGACGAAAAAGAGGTGAAATTGGCTGCGAAAGCATCCTACATAGGAAATAAGATTTTCGAAGCTCATCACATCTCTAAACGGTTTGACCAGTTACGGTTAGTCAACGATTTCAACTACACGTTTACCCGTTACGAAAAAATGGGTGTCGTCGGCAATAACGGGACAGGTAAAAGTACGTTTCTCAAAATGCTGCTTGGCGAAATATCACCTGACAGTGGCACATTTGATGTGGGTGAAACGGTTAAGTTTGGCTATTATAGTCAGGATGGAATGCAATTTGACGAACAGATGAAGGTGATTGACGTGGTACGGGAAATTGCCGAAGTTATCGATCTCGGGAAGGAAGGCAAACTCACCGCATCCCAGTTTTTGCAACATTTCCTTTTTGAACCAGAAACGCAATACAATTTTGTCTATAAACTCAGTGGCGGAGAGAAGCGGAGACTTTATCTCTGCACGGTATTGATGGGAAATCCCAACTTCCTTATACTTGATGAGCCTACCAACGATCTGGATATTGTCACGCTCAACGTACTGGAAACTTATTTACGACAATTCAAAGGATGCTTGATTGTTGTTACACACGACCGCTACTTTATGGATAAAGTGGTCGATCATATTCTTGTTTTCGAGGGGGATGGTGTCATCCGTGATTTCCCCGGCAACTACACGGATTATCGTGAATGGAAATTGCTTAAAGAATCTCCCGAAAAGAAAGCAGAA
>DAIDKM010000042.1 GCA_027450045.1 Paludibacter sp.
AGGTCGTATGGAACTCGCATGTCAACTATTCTCATACTATTAGATGTAAGTAATTTACATGCTCGTTTCATATATTGACTTGGAAAAACACAATCAGTTGCAAGAAAAACTTGCGAGCTGCAAAAAAAACAACAATTGGTTTCAAATAAAAGTTATCATCAATAAAAAAATCCAGGATTCATCTGTCTGCAGCCCTGACTAATGTCTTGGCTCTTGATTCTTAACTCTTGGTTCTCAAAAAAATGAAAACAACAGCAGTTCGGTTATATGGCAAAGACGATCTTCGTTTGGAAGAGTTTGAATTATCTCCGATAGGTGAAGACGAAATATTAGCCAAAGTAATAAGTGACAGCATCTGCATGTCGTCGTACAAAGCGGCACATCAAGGCGTTGACCATAAACGCATCCCCCAAGACGTGAAAAATAATCCCGTTATTATTGGCCACGAATTTGCCGGAGAGTTAATCCAAATAGGATCAAAATGGGCAAATCAATACAAAGCAGGTGACAAGTTTTCCATTCAACCTGCCTTGAATTATGCCAATGGACCGGTGGGTCTTTTAAGCGCACCAGGTTATTCATACCAACACATAGGCGGCGATGCCACTTACGTGATCATCCCCAACGAAGTGATGGAGTCAGGCTGCCTTTTGAATTATCACGGCGAAGGATTTTATCCCGCATCGCTTTCCGAGCCACTCTCTTGTGTGATCGGAGCCATGCACGCCAACTACCACACCACTCCGGGGTCGTATGTTCACCACATGGAAATTGTGGATCGGGGAACTATGGCAATATTGGCCGGAGTTGGCCCGATGGGACTCGCCGCCATTAACTATGTACTGCATCGTGAAGACAGGTCGCCCTCTTTGTTTGTCGTGACAGACATTGATCAAACCCGCTTAGATCGCGCCGCATCGCTCTATTCACCTGAATATGCCGCTTCACGCAATATCGACCTTCGATATGTCAATACAGCCGTGATGACGAATCCCGTTGAGGAACTAAAAACGCTCACCAATGGAAAGGGGTTCAACGATGTATTTGTCATGGCGCCGGTTCCTTCGGTAGTAGAGCAGGCCGATTCGCTTTTGGCTTTCGATGGTTGTTTGAACTTTTTTGCAGGGCCGTCAAGAAATGATTTTAAGGCTAATTTCAATTTCTACAATGTTCATTATGGCTCTACGCATGTAGTAGGAACCAGTGGCGGGAACACCGACGACATGAAAGAAGCATTGCATCTGATGGGCCAAGGACTCGACCCCGCCGGGTTGGTAACACACATCGGTGGTATTGATGCCGTCATTGACACAACATTAAATCTGCCAAACATTCCCGGAGGCAAGAAACTCATTTACACCCATATTCATCTGCCATTAACAGCCATTGCCGATTTTGAAGAAAAAGGAAAAGAGAATCCCATTTTCAAACAATTAAACGCTATCTGCAAAAAAAATGGCGACCTTTGGTCGGTGGAAGCAGAAAATTATTTATTATCCCATTATATACAAGACTAAGAGTTGAAAATGGAATGATGAAATCTACAATTATTCAGTTACTCAATTATTCAGTTACTCAATTACTCTACGACAAATGGCACATAGTAAATGCTTAAATAATTAAATGTATTGATTTGAAGATGAATCGACCCAAGTCATTGTCAGCTGTCAATTTCTTCAGACATCAACAACTATCTACTATCTACCGACTACTATCTATTAATTAATATCTTATTAATAATGAAACAGTTTGATACAAAATTCATGCACCCGAGCGAACAGTTGACTATCATCATTAGTCGTATCTATCGCAGCGGAATGACCACTACATCGGGGGGAAATATCTCTATTAAAGATGATAATGGCGACATTTGGATTACACCTTCAGCCATTGACAAAGGATCGTTAACTCCTGCTGACATCGTGTGTATAAAAAAAGACGGCACCATTGTCGGGAAACATAAACCATCATCCGAATATCCTTTTCACAAGGCAATTTATGACATTCGTCCCGACATGACGGCAGTGATTCACGCGCATCCACCCGCCTTGGTTTCATTTAGCATTGTTGGCGAAATTCCAAATACCAACATCATCCCGCAGGCAAAACTCATTTGCGGCCCTATCGGATTTGCACCGTATGCTTTGCCTGGAAGCGAGCAATTGGGTGAAAAAATAGCTCATGAATTCAAAACACATCCCGAATATAAAGCGGTCATCATGGAAAATCATGGCGTGGTACTTTGTGGAACGGATATGATGGATGCCTATCAACGTTTTGAAACACTGGAGTTTTGCGCCCGCACGATTATTAATTCAAAAGCCATTGGCACACCGCGTTATTTGACCGACGAGCAACTGGCACAATTTGACAAAGCGCTAAACGTGAATGTCATGCCATTTATGGATGTTACCTACCCTTCCGACGAGCGTGCTATTCGGGCCGATATTTGCAACATCGTTCGTCGCGCTTGCGATCAGGGACTGATGATCAGCACGTATGGAACCGTATCTGTTCGTTGGAAAGGAAACGATTTTCTAATCACACCTCCCAACGTGCCACGGTGGGATATTTTGCCAAAACACATTGTTCAGGTACGTGATGGCAAAGTGGAAGCCGGCAAACACCCCAGCCGTTCGGTGGCTTTACATCAATTGATCTATCAAATGAATCCAAAGGTCAATTCGATCATTCTGACACAGCCACCTAATTTAATGGCATTCGGAACAACAGGAGAAAAGTTTGACGTACGCACCATTCCCGAAAGTTGGATTTTTCTGCAAGATGTTCCAAAGATCCCTTTTGGCGAACAACATCAAAATGCAGCCAAAGTAGCCGAATTATTGTTGCACGTGCCGGCTGTCATCGTAGAAAACGATTCGGTCATCATCACCGGCGACAAACTTCTGCAAACATTCGACCGGCTGGAAGTAGCCGAATTCAGCGCCAAATCACTCGTTATGGCAGCTCCAATCGGAAAACTTAAACCCATCAGTGACGAACAAATCGAAGAATTGCGCGTGGCGTTCAATGTGTAAAAACGATGCAACTAATTGTCAGCGACACTCATTCACCATCGTTCAACCTGGCGACTGAAGAATACGTACTAACAGAACGTCACGACGACGTTCTGTTTTTTTATATCAATGCAAAAAGCGTTATCATAGGGAGAAATCAAAACGCCTATGCAGAGGTGAATGTTCCGTTTTGCAAACAGGAAGGCATTGACGTGATTCGTCGTCTTTCGGGTGGTGGCGCTGTCTATCACGACGAGGGAAATATCAATTTTTGCTTCATCACCCGGAAAGAAGAAAAACCGCTCGATGGACAATGGCTTTCGTTGATACAAGCCTCACTTGAAACTATTGGAATTCACACATCGCAGGGCAAGCGAAAGGAGTTGTACCTCCGGGACAAAAAAATCACGGGTACGGCGCTACATATCACTGCGGAGCGCCAGCTTTTTCATGGCACCTTGCTTTATGATGTCCGGCTTCAGAACCTGATCGCTGCGCTCACTCCGGCAACCAACATGACAGGCAAAGCAGTGCAATCGGTTCGCAGCAACGTGACAAACATGCTGTCACTCCATCCATCATCACCGACTACTCCTGAATTTTTGTCGCAACTAATTTCCTTTTTTGCCGGTTATTACGCCATCCAACCAATGGCGCTATCATCATCCGAAAAAGAACAGATCACCCAACTTCAAGAGAAGCGCTACGAAACATGGGAATGGAACTGGGCGCAAAGTCCGAAATCAACACGTAAACAAACGGTTATGTGGGAAGAAAAATCGTATGCGTTGGAAATCGGCATTGAAAGAGGCGTCATGGTAAGTTTAAGCGATAACTGTCCGGAGCCATTACAAGCATTGCTTTTAGGAAACCGCGCAAATCAGCTATTTGAATAACAACCATCCGGCAATGTTCATCGCAAAATGAACGAAAATGGGTTGGTGTGAGAAATAAAAGTAAGAAATGAATAAAAATTAGGTCAAAAATCGAAGGAAAAATGTCAATTTAATCAATAGACTACTATAAGAAAACATCGAAATTTGTTTTGGTAAACCATAAGTGGGTTTTTGGGAGATAAAACTCATTTTTATCAGCTAAAATTCAATAATAACCAAGATCATGAAACAAGTCCTGATGTTCTGGATGCGTTCCATACGTTCCTTAAACAAACAAATACACATGCAAAAGTTACAACTATTGTTACTCATCATGAGCGCCACATTCATCAGCACTTCACTGTTTTCTCAACCAGTATTGCAGACAGGGGGCAAGAAAATGCCGAGTGAATGGATTGATAAAGACACACATCACAAGGTGATACGTTTAACCCGAAGAGAAGGGAATAGCGCCAGTTTCTATTTTCATAACAATCCTTTTATTTTAGGGCAATATGGAAAAGGCGATCGCATGGTCTTTTACGGTAACAACCCACGGAAAAATGAAAAAGTGATGCAACTCTTCACGGTAAACTTATCCACTTTTCAAATTAAACAATTGACGTTCGATAATAATCGCAAAAGCGGGGAAATTGTAGGAAGAAAAAGTCACAATATCTATTATCAGGAACAAGACAGCGTGTTTTGTGTGAATGCCGACACAAAGATAGTTACATTAATATATGTTTTCCCGTCTGATTTCAAAGGAAGCATAACAACGCTGAACGCAAATGAAACCTTGTTGGGTGGTGTTTGGTCGTCGAATGCAGAGAAGGCAATTTTCAAAGCCAATCCTGAAAAACGAAAATTTTTCACCAAAATATTTGAGGCAAAACTTCCCCGTACTCTATTCACCATTGACCTAAAAAACAAACAACTTCATAAGCTTTTTACTGATACAGCATGGCTCAATCACGTGCAATTCTCCCCAACCGATCCCTCATTGATGATGTTTTGTCACGAAGGAACCTGGCAGAAAGTTGATCGGATATGGACGATCAACATCGACACGAAAAAAGTGACCTTAATTCATAAACGAACCATGAACATGGAAATTGCCGGACACGAATGGTTTAGTCCTGACGGGAAGACTATTTGGTATGATTTGCAACTGCCGAGAGGAAAAGAATTTTTTGTCGGAGGAACGGACATTAAAACAGAAAAAGAGGTTAAATATCAATTAACCAGAAATGAATGGAGCGTCCATTATACCATTTCACCTGACGAAAAATTATTTGCTGGTGATGGTGGCGATACCGTTTCCGTAGCTAACGCTAAAGACGGGAAATGGATTTACTTGTTTACGCCTGATGGATCACATTTCAAAGCAGAACGTTTGGTAAACATGAAATATCATCATTACCATTTAGAACCCAATGTTCATTTTTCTCCTGATGGAAAATGGATTATCTTCAGGGCAAATTTTGAAGGTTTTGAAAGCGTTTATGCAGTTAAGATAGCAAGAGGCATGAACAAAACAACAAAATAAAGAAAAATCTCGCATACTGATAGAGCCTTTAATCGACTAAAACAGTTACCATGCAACGATTAGCATTTAAGATGTTCCTGAAACCCGGCTTTGAAGCCGAGTATGCCAAACGTCACAACGCCATTTGGCCTGAACTGAAAGCGTTATTAAAAGAAACTGGAGTTTATGATTATTCCATCTTCTGGGATAAAGAAACCAACATTCTTTTTGCGGTTCAAAAGATTGCAGGAGAGCAGAATTCACAAGGGTTAGGTTCAAATCCTATCGTTGAAAAATGGTGGGCATATATGGCCGATATTATGGAAACAAATCCTGACAATTCACCGGTTACAATCCCGCTTGATGAACTCTTTTATATGGAATAGAATTTGATTGCTTATCCACGTTTCTTTGATTAAAAGAATTAGCATAAGTAGTAGCAACCATTAAATCTAATTTACTTGAAAAAGATTTTCATACCCCTTGTTTGTATCATCCTTGGACAATCCCTTTATCCGCAACAAACCATCTCTTTGGCAGGAAAATGGTTGTTTAAAATAGATCGAAACAATGAAGGAATTGGTCAACAATGGTTTAATCGGCCATTAAACGATGAGACAATTTATTTGCCTGGTTCCATGCTGGAAAACCGGAAAGGTAACGATATTACACTAAAGACTAAATGGACTGAAAGCATTTACGATAGCTCATTTTATTTCAATCCGGTTTTAGCTCAATATCGCCAACCCGATAATTTGAAGATTCCTTTTATGTTGACTCCACTGAAACACTACGTAGGAGTGGCTTGGTACCAAAAAGAGGTGAATATACCCACAACATGGAAAGGAGATCGAATTTTTCTTTATCTGGAACGCCCGCATATTCAAACTGTACTTTGGGTGGATAATCGAAAAGTGGGAGAACAGCAATCACTCACAACGCCGCATTGTTATGATATAACCAATTATATTTCAAAAGGAACCCATAGAATCACTTTACGAATTGACAACAATTTAAAGACAACCATCGACCCAGGAAAAGATTCACATAGTGTCACTGACCAAACGCAGGGAAATTGGAATGGCATTGTCGGCAAAATTGAGTTACAAGCCAAACCGGCTCTTTACTTTAATGACATTCAACTATTTCCTGATATAAAAAACAAAGAGGTTAAGGTTAAAATCACTTTGATAAATGCAAGCCATAAGCATTTATGGGGAACGATTACGTTATCAGCCCGAAGTTACAATACGGATACACCTCGCGTTGTGACGCCACTAAGCTTGCCATTTAAAATTTCCGGAAAAGAAAAACAAATAGAAATCAACCTGCCAATAGGAGACCACGTGCAACTATGGAGTGAGTTCTCCCCCACACTCTATCAACTTCATGCAATGCTGGTATCGAACAAAATGAGCGATCAGCGCGATGTGCAATTTGGGATGCGGGAAATAACAATTCAGGGCAAATGGATTTATGTCAACGGAGTACGTACGCTAATGCGGGGAACCGTTGAAAATTGCGTCTTCCCGTTGACAGGATATGCCCCAATGGATGTTGCTCCCTGGGAACGTATTTTCCGGATTTGTAAATCATTTGGTCTGAATCACATGCGCTTTCATTCTTATTGCCCTCCCGAAGCCGCATTTGAAGCAGCTGATTTGGTCGGATTTTATTTACAGCCTGAAGGCCCGAGTTGGCCAAACCACGGAGTTTCTTTAGGAAGCGGTATGCCCATTGACACATTCCTTATGTCAGAAACGAAACGCATGGATAAAACCTATGGAAATCATCCTTCCTTTACCATGTTGGCTGCCGGGAATGAACCAAGAGGAAATTGGGTGCCTTGGGCGACCAAGTTTGTCAATTATTGGAAAGCAACCGATAACCGACACATTTATACAGGTTTTTCCGTGGGTGGCGGATGGGCATGGCAGCCTGCAAATCAATATCAGGTTAAAGCCGGAGCACGCGGATTGAACTGGGCAAATCAACGACCGGAATCCATATCGGATTTTCGACATCAAATTGATACAGTTAAAGAACCATACATTTCGCACGAAACCGGACAATGGTGCGCTTTCCCCGATTTTAGCGAAATAGAGAAATTTACCGGAGTGACGCGTGCAAAGAATTTTGAACTCTTTCGCGATTTGTTGGCGACTAACGATATGGCAGACATGGCAAAAGATTTTCTTATGGCTTCGGGTAAATTACAAGTATTGTGCTATAAAAATGAGATTGAAAAGATATTGCGAACACCCGATTATGCCGGTTTTCAACTATTGAGTCTAAATGACTACCCCGGGCAAGGCACCGCATTAGTGGGTGTATTAGATCCGTTTTGGGATGAAAAAGGATATGTGACACCTACTGAATTTCGGCATTTCTGTAATGCAACAGTTCCATTGGTACGCATGGAGAAATTTGTTTATAAAAACAATGAGGTGTTGCATGCTTCAGCCGAGTTGACACATAATGGCAATACTCCATTCATAAATGCTCATCCGGTGTGGCAGATTCGTGATGCCTACGGAGCAATCTTAAAACAGGGACAATTTCCCGTGCAAAATATTCCTGCCGGAAGCCATCTTATATTAGGTGAGATTCAAGTCAACCTGAAGCAATTTGCTGCACCTTGTAAACTGAATTTAGAAGTTGCTTTAGAAGGAACTTCTATTAAGAATAGTTGGAACTTCTGGGTGTATCCCGAGAAAGTTTCCATTGATACGACCGACATCTATGTTTGTCACACTCTCGATAACAAAGCAGAAAGGATTCTAAACGCAGGTGGAAAAGTGTTACTTTTTGCTTCGGGAAATATAGAATATGGTAAAGATATTGTGCAATACTTTCAACCTGTCTTTTGGAATACTTCTTGGTTCAAAATGAGACCTCCGCACACAACGGGAGTCTATATTAACAACCAACATCCCATTTTCAAGGATTTCGTGACTGATGATTGGGGAGATTTACAATGGTGGGAATTGTTGAATCATGCTCAGGTAATGCAATTGACCGATTTCCCCAAAGGATTTCATCCGTTAGTGCAACCCATTGACACATGGTTTATAGACCGGAAATTAGCCATGCTATTCGAAGCTCAGGTTGGTAAAGGCAAACTTGTTGCAACCAGTATTGATTTAGAACATGACTTAGCGCATCGTCCCGTGGCGAAACAATTGCTCTATTCCATTACACAGTATATGCAATCATCCCAGTTCTATCCGGAGTATCACGTTAAAATACAAACCATAAAAGAGCTGTTTCTAAAATCATCGCAGCGCATTAAAACCTACACGAGCGACGCGCCTGATGAACTGAAAAAGGGTGTGAAATAATGAAGTATAACTTCCTTCATTTCAAGAATGAATAACAATGAAAAACACGTATCATTTCATTCTATTATCATTTCTCTGTTTATCCTTTTTCCCGTCTGTCCTTGTTGCTCAGACGAATTGGAAGGAAGTTTCCCAACCCACTGTTGAACAATTAGCGGAACATTTTAATAGCCCGTCGCCTGAATATGGACCAACGATAACATGGGGTTGGGAAGGCAAAATAGATAGCGTCACAATAAATCATAATCTTGATTGTTTAAGAACTTACGGATTTCGGATGGTTACCATAGAAGCCGGATACAACCTGCCATATCCTTACCTGTCAGCCGGCTATTTTAAATTGATAAAATACGCTGTAAGCGCAGCGAAGAAAAGAGGCATGCGAGTCTGGTTTATTGACGAGAGTAAATATCCCAGTGGTTTTGCCGGTGGGTTGTTCAGTCAGAAACGGCCGGACTTACGTATGCAAGCGCTCGTTCCAATCCACATATTGATAAAAGCAGGACAAACAATTGATAGACATGTCCCCCCGTATGTGATGAGCGCCGTGGCATACAACGCCGCTTCCAATCAATTAATTCCGGTTCGTGCGGGAAGAATCCACTGGACAGCTCCAAAAGGTCAGGGTGATTGGACATTATTGATGGCTGAACATGCATTTAAAACCTCTCCCACACGAGCATCCAACAATCCAAGCGGGGTAAAAGACACCACCAACTCGCTTTGTGATTATCTGAACCCAAAGGCAGCCATGCAGTTTATCAAATTTACGCATGAACAATATAAAAAACACATCGGCGATGAGTTTGGCAAAACTGTTATCGGATTTCGAAGCGATGAACCTGCTTTTTCATACACACCCTGGACACCGAACATGTTGAAGGAGTTCAGGAACCGTAAAGGATATGACATTCAACCGTATCTCGCATCCTTTTTCCTTCATAACCCTACAGGAAAAGAGCAATTAGCCAAAGCGGACTATTGGGAAGTATTTTCCGATCTGTTTCGCGATAACTTTTTCAACGTCATCTCAAAGTGGTGCTTGAAAAACAACCTCGAGTACGAAGATCATATCGATCACGATGGCCCTGAAGATACCCGAACGATGATGGCATTGGTACGTTCCGAAGGTGATTATTTCAAAGACATGCGATACTTGCAAATTCCAGGAATCGATGTGATCTGGAATCAAATCTGGCCCGGAAATGCTGCCAACTTTCCCAAGTTGGCATCGTCCGCTGCACATCTCTTCGGACGATCACAAGTGTTCAGCGAAAGCTTCGCCGCCTTCCGTCCAAAGCCAAATATGGAGCAAGTCAATTGGGTACTGAATGAACAATTGGTGAGAGGCATTAATCTGTTTGAGATTATGTATTATCCGTCATCGGGGCGCAGAGGTTCCTCTTACAATTTCATGGCTTCCGATTCGTTCCCTGCCGCCATGCATGCACTCAACCGTAAAGCGTATCTGTTGGCAAACGGACAGCCGACGGCAAAAATCGGTTTATATTTCCCCACATCCAGTCTTTGGCTGGGCGACACGCTTGCGTCGGGCAGCGTTTGGCACATAGCCAAGGAGTTGTCAGATCATCAACGGGATTTTGATTTCGTGGATCAGCAATCCATAGATTCGATCATGTCACTTGATAACGGACGCTTCACAAACCTGAGCGGACAATCGTACAGCACAATCATCATTCCTTCCATTAAAGTTATTTCGGAGGCAGAACTTCGACGATTACACACATTTGCGAAAAAAGGCGGTAAAGTGATCTTTATGGGAACGGCTCCCACATATATTGAAACAACATCTTTCCTGAAAGCAACAGGTTTTGCATCGCTCAACTGGGCAATAGAAGAACCGACAGGAGAACTGACACAAAAGGTCTTAAACGCTTTGCCGTCACCGGATGTAGTTTTGAACAAACCATGTCCTTTCATCAAATACTTACATCGTCATTTGAAAGACGGGGATGTCTATTTCTTTTTTAATGAAAGCGACAAACGGCAAACAAGAGCAGCCACAATCGAAGGAAACGGATTGGTACAAGTCTGGAATACGGACAACGGGAATATCACTTCCGTAGGTAGAAATGGCTTTGCAAACATACATCTTGACATGGGGCCTTATGAAACCCGCGTCGTCGTGTTAGGAGCTTTGCCGAAGAAATACATGAGCGAATATTATCAGCTTTACTCACACCCGCGTTTCGTAGCTTACCTTTCGGGCAACAGCGGCAATCACATGCCGGCTAAAAATTTGGATGAAGATATTTGCAGATTTAGAATTACCGGACTAAAACTGCATTGATATAATTACGATTCAACTAAATAACATAAATAAGAGATATATAGTTGAATAAAATAATTTGATGGCAAATAATCGGAAGAGACTGACAGACGATCGGAAGGCGATGGCGAACAGTCGGAGACCGATGGTGAGCAGTCGGAAGGCGATGGCGAGTGAGCGGACGTCTCTGACAAACAGTCGGAAGCCTCTGACAAGCAGTCGGAAGCCTCTGACAAACAAGCGGACGTTGCTGACAAGCAGTCGGAAGGCGATGGCGAACGGTCGGACGTCGCTGACGAGTGAGCGGACGTCTCTGACATGCAGTCGGACACCTCTGACAAGCGAGCGGACGTTGCTGACAAGCAGTCGGAAGGCAATGGCGATCGGTCGAACGACGCTGACGAGTGAGCGGACGTCTCTGACATGCAGTCGGAAGCCTCTGACAAACAAGCGGACGTTGCTGACAAGCAGTCGGAAGGCGATAGCGAACGGTCGAACGTCGCTGACGAGTGAGCGGAAGCCTCTAATTGAACAATGAACTCGTTTCACAATACAATATGTCCGTCAGCTTACAAATAATTCTTGATCACTAATTGATCATTTAATTCTATTCATCATTATCATGAAACAAACATCTTGCCTTAAACTTTTGCTATTGATCGCGATTCTCTTTGGTTGGGACAATAATCATTGTATCGCACAATTTACAGGTCATGTTCAACGCTATACGATGGATTATGATTGGAAATTCATATTGGGGGATATCCCGAATGCCGAAAGCGCACGGTTTAATGACACTGCATGGAAACAACTTGATGTGCCACACGATTGGAGCATTGACGGAAAGTGGAATAAAGACAATCCATCGGGAGAAGCCGGAGGTTATGCAACAATAGGCATCGGATGGTATCGCAAAACGTTCGTAGCACCCGACAGTTTGAAAGGGAAACAACTATTTCTTACTTTCGACGGAGTAATGAATCACGCGGATGTATGGTTGAATGGCCAAAAAGTGAGGCATAACGACTATGGTTATATCGGATTTCAATGTGATTTAACACCATGGATCAGAGTTGGCAAAAAAAACACGATAGCGGTGCGCGTTGACAATTTGAAACAAGCAAGTCGTTGGTACACCGGCAGCGGGATTTTCCGGCACGTTTGGTTGACAGTCATGGGACAAATCTATGTTGAACATTCGGGCACATTTTTCACCACCTCGAACATCTCAAGCCACAAAGCTAATGTAAATGGTGAAACTACGCTTCATAACAGCAACGATCAGGCACAAAAAGCCACGCTTGACACCAAAATTATTGACCCATCAGGCAAAACAGTTGCCGAAAAAACGTCACAAATAACCATTCCCGGACACAGTTCATCGACGGTAAATCAAGTTTTCGAGGTGCCCTCTCCCCTACTTTGGTCGCAACAAACCCCTTCTTTATACAAAGCCATCAGTAAGGTGATTTCCGCTCAACAAACGGAAGATCAATATCAAACACCTTTTGGAATTCGCAGTATTAAATGGGATGTGCAGCATGGATTTCAACTGAACGGCAAACGAATCGTCATTAAAGGAGTCTGTTTGCATCACGATCTGGGCGCTTTGGGCGCTGCGGCTTATGATGAAGCCATTAAACACCGGTTATTGATATTGAAAAGCATGGATATTAATGCCGTTCGATTGAGTCACAATCCATATTCGCCCGAAATGTTGCAACTTTGCGATAGTCTTGGCATTCTCGTTTTCGATGAGTGCTTCGACAAATGGTATGGCTTCGAACCAAACGGAACAGGCTGGAAAGAAACCCTGACATCGTTTGTGAAACGCGATAGAAATCATCCTAGCATCATTATCTGGAGCGTAGGAAACGAAATGGTTCCACACATGTATTCGCATTGGGGCGCCCGCATCTTTGAATCCATGAAGGCAACCGTTCATTCATTCGACATGACCCGTCCGGTAACAGCAGCGTTGCATCCGGTACGAACAGGCGACGGTAAAAGAGATGCACCGCTGGCGGAAATTGCTCAATACATGGATGTGATCAGCATGAACTATCAAACAAGATTCTATCCGCGCGACCACGAACAACATCCGAATCAGGTTTTATTGGGCAGCGAAACGCATGTACACCAACTCAACCTGAGTGACAGCGATCAACTGAATGATGGAACAGGCAATCAATGGTTTGGAACACGTAACTATTTTACGAACAACTATTATAATTATGTGGGAGGTCAATTTATCTGGGCGGGATTCGATTATTTGGGCGAAGCTGGAGCATGGCCAAGCAAAGGGAACCGGAAGAATCTGATAGAAACCACCGGTTTCAGAAAACCTTTCTCCTATTATATACAAAGTTTGTACACCGATAGTTCTTTGGTGAGAATTGCCGTTGCCAATCCGGCTTTCGGCAGTGACAAAAGAAAGTATGACAACTCCGATTGGTTGGCGTTGAATTCAGATTGGGACTGGGCGCCTCAAAATGACAGCCTTCGCGTCTACACATTCACCAATGCACCGGAAGTGGAACTGTCACTCAACGGAAGAACATTAGGAAAAAAGAGATTAACCGATTATCCAAATCGGATTATCACATGGGAAGTTCCCAATACGCCGGGTGTTTTGAAAGCAATCGCTTTCGACGGCACAAAACAAGTGGCAGCGAACGAAATAAAAACAACCGGTGTCGCCGTGAAGCTGCAACTCATTGCCGACAGAAAAACATTGAGCGCCGATGGAGAAGATGTATCGTTCATCGAAGTGAAAGCCGTTGATGCAAATGGCAACCGCGTTCCTGAAAATGGACAACAGATACGATTTAGCATTGAAGGAGCCGGCGTCATTGCTGGTGTGGATAACGGCGATTTGGACAGCCGCGAAGTATTTCAATCAAACCATCGTGAATTGAGAGACGGACGCTGTTTAGTCATAGTTCGCTCCGACCGGAAAGCAGGTAAAATCGTATTAACTGCCACTGCCGAGGGATTAACAGGAGCTTCCGTCGAACTGAATGTGCAACAAAACAAAACGATTCCGGCATTGTGATAGTTAAATCTATTTGATATTCAGGAATTTCTTGTATTTCAACCATTTTTACCCCGAACACTAAAGGGAGATGGCTGAAATAATAAGAAACAGCACAACCATCTTCTAAAATTCAAGAATAAAACAACTTTACATAGTAAAAACACATATAAAACACTCATAAGATGAAAATTAAATTGATTTCGTTGCTGACAATAGGTTTTGCATTGTTACTGATTACGGCTTTCGAAGCAAAACATAAACCCACTGTTTATATTATCGGAGACTCAACCATTGCAAAAGATGGCGGGCTGATAGAAGGTTGGGGAGTGCCCGTCGTAACATTCTTCGATACGACAAAGATAACGGTTGAAAACGATGCCCGGGGAGGGCGAAGCAGCCGGACATTTCTTTACGAAGGGTTATGGCAGAAGGTGCTGGATCGGTTACAACCCGGAGATTATGTTTTAATGCAATTCGGGCATAACGACGGAGGAAAAGTCGATGGCGAAAAATACCGCGCTTCGCTGAAAGGGATCGGTAATGAAACGCAGGAGGTGACGCGACCCGATGGAACAAAAGAAACCGTGCATACTTACGGGTGGTACATGCGTAAATATATCGACGAAGCAAAAGCAAAAGGAGCAATCCCCATCGTGTTTTCTCCTGTGCCGCGAAATGAATGGAAAGAAGGCAAAGTAATCCGCATCAAAGACACCTATGGCAACTGGGCGAAAGAATCAGCGAAATCGGAAGGCGCCTATTTTATTAATTTGAACGAATTAGTGGCGCATAAATACGAACAAATGGGCGCTACATTAGTAAAAACACTTTTTCCTCAGGATCATACACATACCTCACCGGCAGGGGCCACATTAAACGCAGCCATGGTCACCGAAGGCATCCGAAACCTGAAAGATTGCCAGCTTAAAACATTCCTGAAACGGGATGCACGAGAGTACCTGATCACAAATTTTGGCGCTGTTGGCGATGGAGCGAAGCTCAACACGAAAGAAATTCAAAGTGCTATCGACTGGTGCGCTGCTGAAGGCGGAGGAACAGTTGTTGTTCCGGCAGGAGTCTTCCTAAGCGGGGCAATTTTCATCAAACAAGGCGTAAATCTAACGATTGAAAAGAACGGAGTGTTGAAAGGCACGACAAATATGGCTGATTATCCGTTGGTTTCAACCCGTTGGGAAGGTAAAGAATGCAAATGGACTTCAGCCTTTATTAATGCGTTCGATATAACAGGGTTTCATTTAACCGGAGAAGGCACCATCGACGGTTCGGGAGAAGCATGGGTGCAAAATGGAATCATTGCATCCAAAACACCGGAATATAAGTTGTTAAGTGACAGAGAACGATTTGGTCGGCCACGTTTAATTGCCCTTCAGAATTGCAAAGACGCCACCGTTTCAGGGTTATCATTGCACAATGAAGCCTGTTGGTGTCTGTTTATTCTCTATTCTCAAAACGTTACCGTGCAGAATCTGACCATTCGCGCCGAACATAACATCCCCATGTCGGATGGCATGGACATCGATTCAAGCAAAGGCGTACATGTAAGCGGTTGTGATATCGATGTGAACGATGATTGCATTTCGATCAAATCAGGCAAAGACGAGGAAGGAAGACGCATCGGAAGGCCTGCGGAAGATATTCTCATAGAAAAGTGTACATTTCGCTATGGACATGGAGGCGTGGCCATGGGTAGCGAAATGTCGGGAGGAATCAAAAATGTAGAGATTCGCAATTGTGTAGTAGAAGCCGACAACTGGGCGCCCATCCGGTTTAAGTCGCAACCAAGTCGCGGTGGAGTAGTCGAAAACATTACGTATCGCGACATTGTGTTGAAAAACACACGCAAAGCATTTGAATTTGATATGGCATGGCGTATGGTTAACCCACGACCGGCCTCCAATCCGCTTCCGCTTGTGCGAAATATAAAGATAATCAATGTGTCAGGAAGCGTACAATCGGTAGGCGACATGCACGGTCTGGCGGGAAGCCCGATTACCAATGTGGAATTTAAAAATTGCCACATTACCGCTCAAACAGGATTTATTTTAGATCACGTAAAGAACATAGATCTCTCAGGACTCACGTTGAAAGTAGCCAAAGGCGAATCCATAATCCGTAAAAATTAAAAATTGACATGAAGAGAAAGTTATTTATCAGTCTGATCATTCTGTTTGTAACAAGTGGAATGACATTTGCCAAAATCACATTGCCCGATGTGTTGAATAGTGGCATGGTATTGCAACAACATCAGAAAGTTCCAGTATGGGGAACCGCCGATCTGGGTGAAAAAATCAGCGTTTCATTTGCTGGGCAACACAAAGTAGGGATTGCCAATAAATCGGGACAATGGAAAGTATGGCTTAACCCGATGGCAGCGAGCAATGTGCCGCAGAAGATGATTATTACGGGATCAAATACCGTGATTTTGAACGATGTATTAATTGGTGAAGTGTGGCTTTGCGCAGGACAATCGAACATGCAACTGATTTTGAGCAGTACCAACAAAGGAGATTCCGTCATTGCCTCGGCAAACTATCCCATGCTGCGACTATTTAATGTCAGCCGCGCAGTAGCTTTTAAACATCAAGCCGGACCATTAGCCACCTGGCAAACATGTTCACCGGCTTCCGTGAAAGATTTCTCAGCTGCGGCCTATTATTTCGGATTGGCATTGCAAAAGAAATTGAAAGTTCCGGTAGGTATTATCAACGCATCTTTTGGAGGCTCGGAAGCAGAAGCATGGACTCCCATTGCCTATTTGCATACACCTGATCTTCAACCATGTATTGACCGTGAAAAGATTTGGGATACCGAACGTCCGCAAGTAAGAAAGGAATATGCTGAAACATTGATAAAATGGAGGGAATATGCCGCGAAAGAACGTGCTGCAGGACGAATACCCAAAGAAGCTCCTCACCCACCCGACGCCTTGCGCGAATACCGTATCGCTGCATCGATTTATAATGGAATGATTGCGCCTCTGATCCCGTTCAAAATAAAGGGAGCCATCTGGTATCAGGGCGAAAACAACGAAGGAAGAGCCGAACAATATGGCATTCTGTTACCAACCATGATCAGAGCATGGAGAGCGAAATGGCACCAGGGAAATTTCCCCTTCGGTATCGTGCAACTGCCAAACTATCGCGATCCAAACGATCAGCCAGTTGAGACTGCCTGGAGCGATTTACGCGATGCGCAACGATGTACGGCTGACACGGTAAAAAATGCCGGATTAATTGTAACGATTGACATTGGAGAAAAACATAATATTCATTCAAAAGACAAATATGATGTTGGCAAACGGATGTATTTATGGGCATTAGATTTTGTGTATCATTATCCGGTCCTGGGTTCGGGACCAATTTTCCAACATGCTTCCGTCGAAGGAAAGACAATCATGGTAAAATTCAGGGAAGTCGGAACCGGATTGCAGGTAAAAAACGGAGGGACATTGCAGGAATTTGCTATTGCTGGAGCTGATAAACAATGGCATTGGGCACAAGCGAAAATTGTAGGAAAAAATTTAGTGAAAGTATGGTCAAAAGAGGTTCCAAACCCGGTTGCCGTGCGTTACGCATTCAATAGTTATCCCCGAAATCCAAATCTCACCAATAACAGTGGATTACCGGCAGCGCCTTTTCGTTCGGATAACTGGCCGGGACCTACTGCCGGAAAACGATAAGGAAAGTAGCAGCAAAACCTTTAATCAAGAAAAGATGAAACGAACATCATGATATGATGACCGCAAGGCACAATCTTCTCAAATATATTAATTGTCACAGAGTTGAAGTAAAGAAAGAATAAATGAACTATATAGCTTATTTCAGCTATTAAAACAACGCTTACTGTTAAAATGGAGTCTCTTCTCTAACGTATAAAATATGACTTAGAGACAAAGCAGGATTATGGTTTATCTATTTATCATTTGACAATCAGTCAAATTAAATATATTGTATTGATTGATGTGCAGGATAATTCAACTGCACATCAATCAATATGATAATATCATTGTTTTGTTCATAATTACAGTGTGAGTTTCCTAGAATCTTTCGATCTGCCAGTCAACCCAAATTGGAGATAATTGATGAATTAGTATCAAAAATCAAATATAAAGTGTCAAAATGTTCAATTTTGATTCGAAAAGAGTCTCTTATCTTTGTAACATCATACTATGAATTTTAACCATCGGGATATTCCTTCCTGAATCTATAATTGTCTATATCATGAACTATAAAATTGTTAGGTCATGAATTATTCAAAGAAACATGAGTGATTTTTACCGACACTGACTTTTTGAATCTATACTATGAAAAAAAGACCTTTTAAAAAGACTACAGTACCTATACTGTTGCTAAGGTGCAATAATGATGTTGTAGGTACGATGGTTAACCGCAAGGCATTGATTAATAGAAATCAGTCGGTGATCCACCGCATGGATTCCCTATCGTCTCTATCGGTTGAAAATTGTAATTTTTCTTTCACGGTAGACCCGACCAACCTTCAAACATTCCCCGCATTTAATGCTAACGACGTTTCTTTGGGCACTCAATCAACCTGGAGCTGGCGGCATAACTATGCAAATCCTCAATATTATACGTTCTCTGAACCTTTTCATAATTATTATTTCAGCGGATGGAACGAACCTTATACTGCTCAATTCAAAATTAAAGAGCATCAACAAAATGCTGCTAACCGGGTTCGCGTTAACCCGCATCGGCTGAATTTAGGCATTGTGTGTTTGACAATCAGGAATCCACAAGAGAAAAAAGTGGCTATGAAAACGGGGTGGCATTCTCAAAAAGATATGATTGCTGCCTCTATACTCTCATCGTTGTTCCATGCAGGGGCAATCAAGATTCATTTCCGCTTTTTCTACCCCACAACTCAGAATCCATTCATTTCGCTCATAAAACCATTAGAAATTAAATTAATTTCTAATCTAAAATATGACAGCACCTAAACATTACTGAACCTACTCAAACATCACTTACAGATTAGAGTATCCATTGACATGGTATGCTACATGAATTGACCACCTTTATCTAAAACAAATTTTAACGTTAAACATGATGATCCAACTCTTGAAACAAAAACTCCTAAGAAGTACTCGCTTACTTCTATTTTGCTCCGTGATTTTTTACCCGTTAATGGGTATCTCTGCAAACAAAGCACCTCAACAACAGCAAAAAAATATTGTAACCGGCGTTGTCGTAGACAACCAAGGTGTTCCAATTATTGGTGCTAACATAAAATTAGTCAACGGCAAAGTCGGAACTATTACCGACCTTGACGGTAAATTCACATTAAACGTTCCTGTTGGCACAAAACTAATTTTATCCTACATTGGGTACAAATCAAAAACTGTAGTATCTCAAAGTGGTGTTATGAAAATCACCATGGACGAAAGCTCAGTTAATTTAAAAGATGTGGAAGTTGTCGCTTATGGTTCTCAGAAAAAAGTAACCATAACTGGTGCGATTTCGAGCATAAAAGGGGACATGTTATTAAAGACACCAACCGGATCAGTTTCTAACATGTTATCTGGTGAGTTAACGGGTATTACTACAGTACAATACTCAGGGGAACCGGGTGCTGATGCTGCCAGTATTTTTGTGCGTGGTCAAGCTACATGGAACAATTCTGCTCCGTTAATAGAGGTAGATGGTGTGGAAAGAAGCTTTAACGATATTGATCCAAACGACATTGCAAGCATCACTGTTTTGAAAGATGCTTCGGCTACAGCTGTATTTGGTGTGCGAGGTGCTAACGGAGTAATCCTGATTACAACCAAACGAGGTATTGAAGGAAAACCCAAAATAACATTCTCGACCTCAAATAGTGTAATTGTACCTACAGCAACCATTAAGCAGGCTAATGCCTACCAATACGCTACGTTCTATAATCAAATGCAATTGAATGATGATCCTACAGCTACGCCTATGTTTTCCGATGCCATTATTCAAAAATTTAAGGATCATTCCAGTCCTATTCTTTTCCCTGACGTAAACTGGGTGAATTATTGTTTGAAAAAGGCTACCATTCAAACAGAACATAACATAAGTATTTCGGGGGGAACTAAAACGGCACGTTATTTTGTCTCGGTTGGTGCTTTTACACAAGGTGGATTATTCAAAGAATTTGGCTTGCCATACAACCTGGATTATCGATACAACAGGTTTAACTATCGCTCAAATCTGGATATCGATGTAACAAAAAGCACGACACTCTCCTTGAACTTAGCTGGAATTATGGACGACTCACACAAACCTTATACAGGACAAGGTAGTGCTGGAATGCTGAAAAATATGTATTGGGCAACACCTTTCTCCAGTCCGAGTTTAGTTGATGGGAAAATGGTGTATACTGATACAGAATATGGATTACCTTTCACAGGAGGTGCAGGTATGACATATTATGGAGGTGGTTTTATGGAAACAAGTAACAATACTCTAAACGTTGATGTGAGTTTAGATCAGAAATTAGGATACATTACACAAGGCCTTTCGGCAAGAATTAAAGGCTCAATGAACAGCGGTTATACAGTTTATAATCAAGCCTCCTCCTCCATTGCCACCTACACACCAGTTTCTCAATCTGATGGAACTCTTGCTTACAAAATGAGTGGACAAAACTCTCAATTAGCTTATACGGAAAGCGAGGGTAAATTTTATAACTGGTATATGGAAGCCGGGTTTAATTATGATCGTTCATTCGGCCATAATCATGTAACAGGCTTGTTGCTTTATAATGAATCCAAGACATTTTACCCGTCAACGTATTCTGATCTACCGAGCGGATATGTAGGGTTGGTAGGACGCGCTACTTATGATTGGAAAAATAAATATCTGGCAGAATTTGATTTAGGCTATAATGGCTCCGAAAATTTTGCTCCAAGCAAACGATTTGGCACCTTTCCCGCCGGTTCAGTTGGGTGGATCGCAAGCGAAGAAAGATTCTGGAAGCCTATTAAACCGATTATTATTTACCTGAAATTCCGCGCTTCGATGGGTCTTGTTGGTAACGATAAAGTAGGAGGCAGTCGATTCATGTACACTGCAGATCCATATGAAATAAATAATACCACAGCCCCCAACCGACTGGGATACGGTTACTATTTTGGAATCAATAACGGAACGATTACTCCTGGTGCACATGAACTAGCCAAAAACAATCCGAATGTAACATGGGAACACTCATTCAAACAAGACTATGGGATGGATTTTTATACACTGAATGAACGCTTACAGGCAAGTGTAGATTACTACAAAGAACGCCGTAAAGATATCTTGTTGCAGGATCAAACCGCTCCCGGTATCTTAGGATTCACATTGCCATACGCAAATCTTGGACGCGTAAACAGCTGGGGATGGGAACTCGCATTAAAATGGAACGACAAGATTGGAAATAATTTCAGATATTACCTTGGATTGAATCTTTCGTACAACCAGAATAAGATTATTGAAGCAAAAGAAGCCCCGCTGAATAGCGCTTACCAATATGCCAAAGGACATCGGATCGGGGCAAGAAGCATGTACCAATTCTTTGAATTTTACAATAGCAAAACCACACCTGCCCATTACATGAAAGTATTTGGAGAACCTTTTCCCACACAATTACAAACCTTACAAGATGGAGATTGTGTATATGTGGACTTAAATCACGATGGAAAAATCGATCCAAATGACATGACGCGCGGTTTAGGTCATACAGACGATCCAGAATACATTGCCGGTATTAACATGGGCTTTAGCTGGAACAATTTTGATGTATCCCTTCTATGGACTGCAGATTGGGGAGTGAGTCGTTTATTATCAGATGTTTTTCGCCAACCTTTTGTTAGTGGTAGTACAGTTAATCAGGGAGGTTTGCTGGTTTATCAGGTAGACCACACTTGGACGACTCAAAATCCATCTCAAAACTCTTATTATCCCCGTGCTACATGGGTCAATGCGACAAACAACTATGCCACTTCTACGCTCTATGAAAAAGATGCCAGTTATCTCCGGTTAAAGAGTTTACAAGTTGCCTACAATTTTCATTTCCCCTTTATGAATCAACTAAAATTGAATACTTTACAATTAGGATTAACCGGGTATAATATTTTAACTTTCACAAAATATATCTGGGGAGATCCTGAGTCGACTGCATCTGGTTCACCCACTTATCCTCTGACAAAAACGTACTCCCTGAATTTGAGACTTGGTTTTTAATCTATTAAATCAAAATACAATGCAAATAAAAAACAACAAATGGATACTTGTCGTCGCAGGAATCATGTTAATACTGGTTTCCTCCTGTGTGGACACTGTCAACTTTGGCAATAACTTTCTTTCAAAAGCTCCTGGTGGCAATGTAACTGAAGACACTGTCTTCAATAATGCAACGTACACCCAACAGTTCCTGACCTCTCTCTATTCTTACCAATATTATGGGTTGCCTTATTATAACGGATCCGGAGATTTTCCAGAATGTGACAACCCGTATGTTGGTAAAGTTGACTTGCTTTCGGACTGTTGGCAGACCAATTGGTCAGGAT